>JAFAJU010000438.1 GCA_019236035.1 Verrucomicrobiota bacterium
AGAGCGGCCCATGGATGAGCGACAGCAGACCGATCGCTGAAAATCCAATCGCCAGAGTAGCAAGGCTGAGCCCTGTGGAAATTTTCTGAAAGTACTGAGGAGTGTTCATTAGTTAGAGCCGGTTGGTTTTCTTCGCTTCGGGACCTAGCCGTCTACCGGCTGATTGACCGTCTGCTACCCTGTACAAACGATTTGCGCGGACCAGGTTTCAGCGTGAGCGGAGAAAAATGAAAACTTTCTTCCGCTTGGTGGCGTCACCAAAGGGCATCGCAATGTCACGCGCCCCGGCCTCGGACGGTGCCTTGCCCTACCGAGCCGGGGCGCGTGGCGCCCGGATCGCGCAAAAGCGGATCCCATAGGTCCAATGGGTCCCATAAGTCCCATGGGGACACGTCGATTTTTCGCCCGTCGCGCAGGAGCGCCCCTTGTCGTCACGCCCCACCCGGGGAGCCTATATACGAGAAAGGTAAACGTCCGGTGGAGACACGTCTGCGTCGTTGTCGACCGTTGCCTCGACCAAGGCCGGCCGGTCGACGATCCGCCAAGCCGCCTCGAGAGCGGGACGCACTTCCTCCGGCCGCGCGCAGGCGAAACCGACACCTCCGCAGGCTTCGGCAAAGCGCACAAAGTCAATCGGCTGCAGCTCCGTTCCGAACGGTGGAATACCTAACGCGATATTCTCGCTGTCGATTCGTGAGTAGTGATTGTTCTTCAACACAACCACCTTAATCGGAAGCTTGTATTTCACCGCAGTCGCAAACTCGCCCATCAGCATTGTGAAGCCGCCGTCACCCACAAAAGCGACACACTGCCGGTCCGGATAAGCGATCTGTGCTGCGATGGCAAAAGGGAGTCCGGGGGCCATCGTGGAGAAATTTCCGCCGACGGCAAGTTTTTGGGTTGGCACCATGGAGATATGGCGTGCAGCAAAGAACGTGTTGGACCCGCAATCGAATGAAACCAAGGCATCGGGAGCGAGGAGCTCTGAAACCTGTCGCGCTACAACTTGCGGCTGCAGCGGCAATTTGGAACTAGTCTCAATGCGCTGCAACGCCTGATTCCAATCGCTCATCTTAGCTCGGATCTGCTCAAAAAAAGTACGATCACTTTGCGGTTCGAGCAGCGGCAGTAAGTCCATCAGGGTGCGACGCACATCGCCGACAATCGGTATATCGACCGCGACACGTAATCCGAGGCGCGTTGGATCACGGTCGATCTGGACAATGCGAGCCTGTCCCGGCTTGGGATAATAGTGCAGCCAAGGCATCGTTGAGCCTGCGATCAACAAAGTGTCGCAGCCTCGCATCGCCGCCGAGGAGGCCGTTGTTCCCAACTCTCCGATGCCGCCCGTGGTGTATGGAGAGCTGTCGGCGATCACTGTCTTTCCCAGAAACGCTTTGACCACAGGCGCCGCGCGACGTTCCGCGACGGCTTCAACCTCGACAGTTGCCCCGAGTGCACCTTGACCGACTAGGAGCACGGTGCGGCGCCCGGCGTTGACTAAATCGGCGGCAGCACGGACCGCATCGGGCGGAGGCACTTCGATTTGGGGCACCCAAGTGGACGCCGCGCCGTGCTGAACGTCGCTACCGAGAGATTCGTCGTCATCGGCGAGCGCCTTCGCTTGCACATCGATAGGGAAACTCAGATGAGCTACCCCTCGACGCGCGAGAGCGGCCCGCCGGGCTGTATCCGCTACCGAAAGCAAATGGTAGGGACCGGTGACTAGCTCATTGTAGATTCCGCTCGTAACGTCGTCATACAAACTAATCGTATCGGCGCCTTGGGTAAATCGGGTACCCAGTAAGGCGCGGGGCGGCGCGCCGGTGATGGCCAGAACCGGGGCTCCATCGAACTTCGCGTCATAGAGCCCATTGAGCAGGTGCACCGCACCTGGACCCGCGGTGCTGACGCAGACGCCCAGCTTACCAGTGTACTTCGCGTAACCGCTGGCCATAAAGGCAGCACCCTCTTCGTGGCGAACCAGGATGAATTGGATCTTATCTTGCCGCCGCCGAAGTGCGTTCAAGATCCACGCGTTCTTATCTCCCGGAAGCCCGAAGACCACCGACACACCCCATTCCACAAGCTTCTCCACCAGCAGATCAGCGGTCGTCGCACGAGCATCTGAAGAAGGATTCCCAGGCAAATCGTTCGTTTGCGATTCTGCCCGGTTTTCGGGCGAGCGAAGCTCGTTTCCAAGCACCGTCGTCGCGGCAAATAAAGCTCCGCCACGGATTGTCTGACCAAGAAATTCGCGGCGGCTGCTACCGCTGGACCGAGCGGAACGCTCATTTTCAGGGGGAGGTTCGCCCGGATTCATGTCTGTTTAGCCTCTCTCACTCCCTCGGCCGAATGCGCTCAAAATATCGCCTTACCAAATTGCGAGACCCCTCCGGGATCTCCTCCTGCTGGATCGCTTGCTCGTTGTCTGCTGCCACGGCTTCAAACAACTGGCGGTATGCGCGATTCGCGTGGCCAGTCGAACCGACGGAACTGATTATGTCGAGAGAAAACTCACCTTGGCCGATAGCGCCCGGAACCTTTTTGGCCTGACCGGCGCCCTCCAATGGATCCTTAACCTGCATCTGACCAAGATCCGCAGCGCCCCCTCCACCCGGCTTGCCGGTTGGGTCACCGTGTTTTTGGTTCGGCTGATCAAAGTTCGTCATGTCCGTCCGCCCGGAAGGCTCATCGGTTTCGGCGAGTTGCAGCGAACCGTTCCGCAAACCGTTCTTTAAATCCTCCAGCGAACGAATCATCAATCGAGTCAGTTGCGCATTTTTTGACACCCGAGAAATCTTTCCTTCACGAATCATCCCTGCGATCTGTTGCATCAACTTACGCATGTCCTCGGAATTACCCGCCTGGGCCGCCTGCATGCTTTGCTGGAGTTCCCGGCTAACCTGGCTCTTCTCGTTCTCGGAGAGTCGATTCATGGAGTCCTGGAGCGATTGAGCGAGTTCCCGAATCTTCTTGGCAGCCTCGTTGCGAAGCCGCTCAGCAAGCTTTTCGAGCTCGTCCGCCGCCTCTTTATCTTTTCCGTCACGAAGCAGATTCTCCGCCGCCTTCGTGAGATCGTTAGCCGCCAGCGCATTAAGAAGAGCTTCCATTTCGGCCGCTGTCACCTGCGAGTCGCGTTCCCGGCGAAGGATCTCGTCGAGCTTCGCAAGCTGTTCAAACGCCCTGCGCTTTGCTTCGAGCTGCGGCGAGTGGCCATCGCGAAGCCTTTCGGCGCTTTTGCGCATCTCGTCGATCAGTTTTTCAAGTTCTGCATCCTTACCGGTGTCTGCGCTTTTCAATGTTTGAACCATCTGGTCGATACGATTACTC
>JAFAJU010000490.1 GCA_019236035.1 Verrucomicrobiota bacterium
CGGCTACGCCGGACAATTCCGCTGCTTTTTAAAAAGAAGAATCAAGAGACAGTCTGTTTCGATTCATTTACTTTAAAATCAGGCTCTTAAACAGACGCGCAGCGCCTGTTTAAGAGCTTTCTAGCCCGCAATGAGCGCGTCGGTTCACCTATCGCGTGATTTTTTGCGGGCTAGCGCACGGTTGTGGTAGGGACGGGTTCCTGCGCGTCCGTGGAGTTTGGCCAATTTTTAAGCGTCGAAGGCGCGATATCAAAATAGCTTAGGGCCAGTGAAGGGCCGGTTTCGGCCCGTCGCGCAGCCCTCCGAGCTGCTTGGATCGAATAGCCCGAGTCACAGATCCGTCAAAAATCAGAGGAATCACAGATCATGAAGAAGTATCTCCTGCTTGCCTTGGGAGCAGTGGCGGTGATCAGTCTAGCGCCTTCCATAGGGAAAGCTCAAGAGGGTTTTAGCGTATACGTGGAACCAGGCTATTACGGGGGTGGTTATTACCCCGAGTATTCCTACGGTCCGGATTAATATTATTATTATCGGCCCTATTACTATCATCGTTGGTACCGCTGGCGTCATCGCGATCATTGGCGAGCAAACGATTAGTTTCCTAAGACAGAAGCCCGCGCACGGCCTCCGCGATGCGGCGGGAATCAGGCCGATAAGCATTTTCCAGGACCGGCGAGAACGGCACAGGTACATCCGGTGACGCCACCCGCAGTATCGGTGCCTGGAGATATTCGCCAAACCTTTCGAGGAGACCTGCGGCGATTTCTGCGCTGACACCGCCTGTCTTTGGACCTTCCTCGACAATGACTACATGGCCCGTCTTCTGGACGGACGGACCGATGGTCTCGTAATCAATCGGGGACAGGCTGCGCACGTCGATCACCTCAGCGTGGATGGAGTCACCCGCGAGCGTCTTGGCCGCAAACATGCTGAAATGAGCCATCAGCAGCCAGCTGAGAATGGTCACATCGGAGCCTTCGCGGCGGATCACGGCTTTATCAAGCGGCACGGTGAACTCTTCCTCCGGTATATCGCTCGTTGCATCGACCGCACCCGATTCGGCACGTGCACCCTTCGACCCGTAAAGCAGCTTATGCTCAAAAATCATCACCGGATTGTCATCGCGCACAGCCGATTTAAGAATGCCTTTGGCATCGTAGGCATTCGATACAGCGACAGCTTTCAGCCCGGGAACGCCTATGAAGTACCGTTCCATGTTCTGGGCATGCTGAGAACCTCTTCCCGTCGCCCCTACCGGAACACGAACGACCAGCGGCACTTTACAGTCGCCCCCTGACATGTAACGCATTTTGGCTGCGTTGTTGACGATCTGGTCGCTGGCCAGGAAGAGAAAATCGCCGTATTGCACGTCGACTATAGGGCGCATGCCCATGAGCGCCGCGCCTATCGCTACTCCAAAAAAGCCGAGTTCGGCGATTGGCGTGTTGATCATACGGTCGGGAAATCTGTCCTCCAACCCAAGGGTAACCGTGAAGGCCCCGCCCCAACCACCCGGCACCGCGATGTCCTCGCCGATACAAAATACTGTACTGTCACGCTCCATTTCTTCGGCGATAGCATCCCTGAGCGATTCAGCAATTCCCTGGCGTTTCATTTTCGGATGCAGAACTCTTCAGGCGTAGACGTCACGGAGCAGGTCATTGGTGGCCGGCTGGGGCGCTCTGCGAGCCTGCTGGACGGCGTCGCTAACCTCATGGTCAACCTGGGCTTCGACTCGGTCGAGATCAATCTGGGCAATGTCGCTACGAGTGAGCAGGGTCTGGACGAACCGCTCAATCGGGTCGTTGGAAAACCAAGCATCGCGCTCGTCCCTCGACTGGTAGTGACAAGCGTCCCGGCGCGAATGGCCGGTGCGACGATAAGTCAGAAGCTCCAGTAGCACCGGGCCGTGGCCGGCCCGGCATTCTCCCACCGCTCGCCGCGCAGCCTCGTACACCGCAAGCAGATCGTTGCCATCGACGGTCTCGCCCCGGAAACCGTATCCGGCAGCGCGATCGGAAATTTTGATATTTTTCATGACTTTGTCGATGCGAGTAGATGCCCCGTAAAGATTATTTTCGCACACAAACAAAACCGGCAGATTCCAGATGGCAGCCATGTTCAAGCCCTCATGGAAAGCGCCTTCAGCCACGGCTCCGTCGCCAAAAAAACATGCGACGACCTGGCTCGTTTTCCGCATCTTGAACGCGAGCGCCATGCCTGCGGCGAGCGGAATTCCGCCGGCGACAATCGCGATACCCGGAATCATTCCTTTTTCCATATTTCCCATATGCATCGAGCCGCCTTTTCCCTTACAGCAGCCGGTCGCCGCGCCAAACAATTCGTCGAGCATTTCTCGCGGCGTGAGTCCTTTGGCCAACGCATGGCCGTGGCCTCGAAAGGTCGACGTAATAAAGTCATCTTTGTTTAGAGCTGTGCAGACGCCTACGGCCGTCGCTTCCTGGCCGTGGCATTGGTGAATCGTGCCCGGCATGGTCCCTTCGAGAAAAAGGAACTTCACCTGTTCCTCGAACCGACGAATCAAAAGAATTTGCGCATAAAGCTTCAACAGGAAATCGCGATCATAATTTGCGAGCTGCGGTTCTCGGCTGCCGGGGCTTTGCGCGCTCATAGTTAGTCAATTTCGCAAAAGTAGTAGGCCAAAGATTGCCCGACCGCATGCTCGAGGCAAACGGCCAGTCCACAGATTCACATCGTAGACGCAAAAAGTTCATCGCGGACAGATGGATTTTTGCGCGCAGCGCGGTTACGAGAAAACAGGCCATCACCCTTTTTCGCAGGCGGCGACAACACGGATGCAGGCGCTTTTTCAATCGGGAGCGCCGGAGTAATTTCTGCATCCGGTGAACTCATTGGTACACCATATTCTTCAACCTCAATAATGGCGATCACTTGCCCTACATCAATCTCCGTATTGGGGTCGCATTTTTTTTCCACGAGCGTCCCGTTTACGGTCGCCTCCACCTCCATAGTGGCCTTGTCGGTCTCGACCTCAATGACAGCCTGGCCCTGCCGAACCGGGTTACTAACTTCGATGAGCCAGTTGAGGACCTTGATTGCCGAATCGGTGGCGGCGAGATCCGGCATTTTCATTTCGAACTTCATATTTTCGCTCTCCCACAGCAGCCGAGCAGGTCAATTCGTTCAAGCACGGCGTCTCGCACCGCGATGCGACCCGCAACCATTAAATCCAGGTCAGCGCCCAATCCAAGCAGTTCGTGTGGATTCAAGCTGCTTTTTCCAAGGGTTAAACCCAAGGCTTTGAGATAACGCTGTTTCAAGTAGGTGCCGTAGTTTACTTTGACTACCCCCATTCGAATGGCTTCCCGCAAGGTAGCGGCGGTGATACCGGTGCCGCCGTGGAGAACTAATGGGGTGGAAACTTGTTCGCGGATCCGGGCAAGCCGTTCCAGATCGAGATCTCGTTCACCTTGCAGCATCACGTGAACATTGCCAACGCTCACTGCCAGAAGGTCCACTCCGGTCGCGCGCACGAAGTACCCGGCGACTTCCGGATCGGTCATACTGCTATCGTCTTGGACATCACCACCTGCGCCGCAAGGCAACTTTCCAAGCTCCGCCTCAATAGCCGCACCGTACTGGTGAGCGAGTCTGGTCAGGGCTTTGACGCGATCGAGATAGTCTTCATAGGAGGCTTCTGGATCAGCAGGCATAACGATGTTAAAACCGGACAGCAACGCCTCGCGCACCCAATCATCTCGTGGGCACTCGTTAAAGATCAATGCGCAAGGCACAGCGGCGCCTGACGCGGCTGCCTTGCCCAAAGCGGCGTAGCAGCGAAGCCGTTCAGGGAGCCGGCGGTCAGGATGACTCATAAAGTCGCCATTGAAGCCGAGAATAATCGGCGAATCTGTCTGCTCAGCGGCGTCGAGCACACCCTGGAGCGACTCGAGATTCCAGCTCTCGAAATATCCAAGCGCGTACTCTTTCGCGCGCGCGTCACGAACCAAATCAAGAGCTGGCTTTAGCGGCATTCGGTTGCTCCTGCGGTTTGGGCCTGGCAAGCGTAGTCGACAAAAGAGCCTTTACGAGAAAGCCCTGGTCCCGCATATGTAATAGCGATGTCCCCCGCTCCATGCACGATTTAAAGCTGCCCTTCGTTCGCCGCAGCGAGCGACTTTATTCCAGCTCGAACACTCTCAAGTATATCTTCATCTTGCCGGCCGCGCTGTGGATTGTTGCGTTCACGATATTCCCGGTTTTTGCCACGATTCAGTACTCGTTCGCGAATTATGTTTTAGGGCGAGGCATCACGGCATATGTCGGTCTTGAGAATTACCTGAACGTGTTGCGGTCCGGCGCTTTCTGGTATTCGATGTTCATCACGAGCGCATACGTTTCGATCGCGGTGCCTGTGGAGCTCGTCCTGGGATTCCTGCTCGCCTGGTTTGTAATCCTGTGCCCGCGGGAACACAATTTCTTTAGGCCGATACTCACTGCTCCACTTTTTACGATGGAGGTTGCCATCGGGTACCTCGGTATCACCTTGTTTACTTCTCAGGGCGGGTTGTTCGCCGAAGTCCTCGACTATTTTGGCATCCATATCCTCTGGATGACTACAGCCTACGGAGGGCTCGCTGCGGCTATTATCCTGGATGTCTGGCGATGGACACCGTTTGTTTTCCTGATTGCGATCGCGGGTTTAACTGGGATCCCCGACGAAATGTATGAGGCTGCCCTGCTAGAAACGTCCAACTATCGGCACTTGCTGTTGTATATAGCATTGCCCTTATCCTGGCCAGTTTTGAGCGTTGCTCTGCTGCTGCGCTTGATCGAAGCATTGAAGACTTTCGGCATCCCCCTGGCGCTCACCGGGGGCGGGCCTGGGATCAGCACCCAACTTTTCAGTATCCTTAACTACTATACTACAATTCAATTCTTCGATTTTGGTAAGGGTTCGGCCATGGCATTGATCTATCTGGTCTTCGTATCGGTGGTGGTGGCCTTGTTCTTTAACCGGCTTCGTAAAGGGTTCGAATGAGAAGAGCACTCTGGTTGGCCGCAAGCTGGCGGGTCCGCGCCACGACCTATATAGTCCTGATCGTCGCCTCGATATGGGTGCTCACACCGTTCGTGTGGGCGATACAAAATTCCATTAAGAGTCTAACTGACACGTTTAATCCCGCGGCGATCGTTCCGTTCGTCAACTATACGCCAACCTTGAGCTCCTGGATTAAGGTGCTGAGCGATAACCAAGCCATCCCCGCGCTGCTGAGCAGCTTGATTGTTAGCTCTGGAACCACCTTGCTGGTCATTCTGTTAGGTACTCCGGCCGCCTACAGCCTGGCTGGATTCGAATTTCCGATCAGAAGCAGGGATTTGAACCTTTGGTTTTATTCTCAGCGAGTCATGCCACCAGTAGTGGTGCTGGCGCCGTTCTTTATTCTGCTCGTCCAATTGAAACTGGTAGACACCTGGATTGGGCTGATCCTGATCTATACGACATTCAACCTCACGTTCGGGATTGTGATTATGCGTGATGTATTTCGTGAGATCAGTCGGGATATCAACGACGCTGCGAAAGTTGACGGGGCCAATGCCTGGCAAATCTTCTGGCTAATCGCCATCCCGCTTTCTTTGGACGGCCTCATAGTTACCGGGATTATCGTATTTTCCTTCTGCTGGAATGAAGCGTTATTTGCTTCGGCGGTCGCTCCGCAACACGCCGCGACGCTCGCTACGTTCGTGCTGGCTTCACGGAGTACCCAAGGGGTAAATTTCAATATTGCGGCGGTCAACACGCTGATCGCTATTATGCCTCCGGTGCTGATGTCTTTGTTCGTCCACCGGTACCTGGCGAGAGGCCTAACGTTCGGCGCCGTCAAAGGGTAGGTCGGATGCGCTCCCGTGCGTCCCTGGATTTGTGAACGATGCAGGGTAGAATGGTGTCGCACACTATGACGACGACGCATGGACCAATTGATGTGCATGTACACTTGTCCGGAAACGGAAAAGGCGGCATGGATTGCTGGCACCGGCAACGCTGGATCATGAAACCATTCTTGTGGGCCGGGGCTCGTGACATCGGCTTAAAATGCGGGTTTGCTGATTCGGGCTTCGACCGGATGTATCTGGACCAACTGCTCCACTGGCTTTCAACATCCTCGTTGGAAGCCGCCGTTTTGCTGGCCGAGGATTGGGTACGCGACGATCGCGGAGCTGTCAGAAAGGATCTAACGGACTTTTTCATCTCCAACGACAAGGTATTTACGGCAGTGAAACGGTCAGCCAAGCTGCTTGCCGGGGTCTCGATCCACCCAGCGCGACCGGATGCCGTAGACGAACTGGAACGCTGCGCCGCAGCAGGCGCTGTTTTACTGAAGCTTTTGCCCTGCGTGCAAAACGTAGATTGTAACTTGTCAAAGTACAAACCCTTCTGGATCAAATTGGCCGACCTTGGTTTGCCCCTGTTGGCTCACACCGGGGGCGAATTCTTCGTTCGGAGTTGTCGAAACGATCTGAAGTCTCCGGGCTGCCTGCGACTGCCGCTCGAGTGCGGCGTCACCGTCATCGCGGCGCATTGCAGCACTCGGGCACTCCCTTGGGATGGCGATTATTTTGAAGAGTTTTTGCAGATGCGCAAAGACTTCCAGAATTTCTATGGCGATCTCGCCGCGCTTTCACACATCACGCACTTGAAATCACTCGAGCGTCTACGCGAGGAGCCGGAACGCTTGCTGCACGGAACAGATTATCCCGTGGTCACAGCGGTCTTTCCCTCCTGGCTGAAGGGCTGGATCGACAGAGAAACCATGCAACACCTGCGAGGGATCCATAATCCGCTTGAGAAGAAAATTCAGCTGACCAAGGCCCTCGGATTCCCAGAGCGGGTATTTACAGATCTGTGGGGTCTGCTACCGCGTGCGCCACAGCTTGCATCGCTCACAAACCTCTGAAGAGTTATGAGCGATGCAGGCTGGTGTACCGTCTCGCACATAATGGCGACGTCACCATTACCATTATATGCGAGACGGTGCACTAAAAGCTGTCTGGGGGGAATCATTGTCAATGCGTGGGCTCATCGGTCGACACATTTAAGAAACGACCTGGGCCACGAGCTTTTTCTGCCGATCAGACGGTCGGCTCGAAGAGTTGTCCTCGGCATCGTACACGTGCTTCAGCGCTCGAAGATCGAAGGGCTGAAACCCGGCCGGCTCAGGGACAAAAGTCTCCTGTTGCTTGTAGCCGTTTCGCACGGCGAGCAATCCGAATATTAGTGCTTCCATAGTAAGTTTTCCTTTGTTTT
>JAFAJU010000522.1 GCA_019236035.1 Verrucomicrobiota bacterium
TCCCATGAACTTTGACCCCGCGCCAACAGACTCAATACACCTAAGTGGAGGTAAAGGTAGACCACGAGTCCAATTCCGGTAATACGATTGAGAGTGTATGCCCACATTCCCAACCTGCGTCGCCGCACATCAAACCAACGGCCAGCTCGGCGTATTTTCGGATAGTTTAGAGTCGCCATCGTCAGTTCCTCCTTATCTTTTCGGTAGGGCGAGGCTCCCGACTACACCCCGTTCCCCCCTTGCTTCGTCGGGCCAGCAGGGGCGCCATAGTTCCGCGTCCGCGGAACGACGGCGGCCGCTCGAGCCGCCACCTTGAAACGCCGTGCGATTAGTTCGCGGCGCAGGGCCATGATCTTGCCTGCGGGATCCACCGCCTGTGGACACGCCGCCGTGCATTCGAAGGCACTGTGGCAGCGCCAGACGCCATGCTCGCCGTCCGCCAAACCCAACAAATGCGCTACATCGCTCGGGTTATCGGTCTTCTGCCTTGCTCGATAAATAGCCGCGAGTCCCGCCGGGCCCAGGAATTTTTCATCCGTCGCCATTGTCGGGCAGGCACTCATACATATGGCGCACTCGATGCAGTTCTCAAAGCGGTTGAAACGAGACAGGCTCTCCGGTACTTCGACCGGCCTGGACAAAACTCCTGTAACAGCGAGGTCATCGACGCTCAGGGGCAAAGAAGGCTCCGCGTTGCGCGTGATCGTCATATCCGCAGCCGACATACGCTGAAAGAAGGCGGTTACGTCCACAACGAGGTCACTGACGACCGGAAAGTTGCGCAAAGGATCGAGACGCACTGGAGCGTGTCCATCCCACACATCCATCACCCGCGTGATGCAGGGCAATTTTTCGACTCCATTGATTCGAAGAGAACACGAACCGCACGAGGAATGGTGACACGCACGGCGAAAGGTGAAACTGCGATCGCGCGTCGCCCAAACCGCGTCCATCGCGTCGATCACGTGGGCCGTGTCCGCTACCTGTACAGTAAATATGTCGTAATGCGGCGGCTCACCTTCCCTGTACCGGAAGATCTGCAGCGGGATCTCGAGCATTTTCATAGAAATCATTGATAGAACAGACGATAGGAGGCTAGCGGCACGTCCCGGGTCTGGCATACGGCCGCAATGGCTAGCTTTTCACAGACTATATCCGCAACGCGTTCTGCCATTGCCCGCGCCGTCGTGGTCTTACCTCCTGCAATCGTAATAAAACCATTCACGCCATCCGCCGCGTGATCGAAGCATTCGAAGGTGCGGCTTACTTCGCGCGCATCCACACCGCTGCGAGCTATCAGCGGACGCGCAACCGCCATTTTCGCTCGCATGGGTACTTTCCGAACAAGTGGGAGCAGTTGCTCACCCTGGGAGATCATGCGTGCGACGTGCTCAGGGGGTATGGTGATCAAGTCGGGGTCTTCGACGGTCCACGACGTAGTGCCGATGACCGAGGTAGCGCGTTGCGGCACGACAATATCGCCGTCCGATGGCTTGTTGAGGCGGTTTAGGACCATGTTGTTGAGCCGGCAATCAAGCGTTACCATGACGCCTGCCGTGGGGACCTCAGGAACGCTCACACCGGCCTTGCTGGCAATTTCACCAGCCCAGGGGCCGGCAGCATTGACGACCAAGTCTGCGCCAAGCGTTTCGGTTTCGCCTGTCCGGCGATCCTTGACCTTCACGCCTGTAACACTCTTTCCGGAAAAGATAAAGTCGGTGACTTCGGTATATCTGCGAACGACCGCACCATACCGGCGCGCTGTGGCAAGGAAGGCAAGACAAAAACGAAATGGTTCAAACACGCCGTCGGGCACCTGCACCGCCGCGAGCGTAGCGGGATTAAGGTATGGCTCCATCGCAAGCGCCCGTTTAACAGGAATATCGCGCGCAGGGATGTGGCAAGCTGCGCATCCTTCCAGAAATCGATCCTTGAAGGCAAGGTCGGCTTCGGTCAGAGCAACAAAAAGGCCGTCGTTCAGTTCCAGGAGATCCGGCATAATCTTCCGCAGGGTCATGTTTTCGTCGATGCATTCGATAGCGGATTCTCGATCCGTTACACAATAGCGGCCACCCGAGTGAAGCAGGCAATGGTTGCGCCCCGTTGTACCTGAGGCCACTTCCCCGCGCTCGATGACGGTGACGCGCAATTCGCGCAGCGCTAGATCGTGTGCTGTCGCCGCGCCGGTAGAACCGGCGCCAACTACTATCACATGCGGAACGGACATAGTTTCAAAGTTCTGATCCTGCGAAAAACTTTGTGAGTTCAGCGCGAATAGTCTAACCGACGACGACGGTGCCGAGGCCTTTTGCGCATTCTTGAATCGCTTCTGCTGTGCTGGGATGCGCCAGCGGAACCTGAAGCAGCTCTTCGAGGGTCATTTCGGACCGCATCGCAACCGATACGAAATTCACAATTTCAGCAGCTTGATGGCCGGTGGCATGAACTCCCAGAATCTGCCTTGACTCGGCTTGGAGCAAGATCTTCAGCATGGTGGCGGAAGGGGCAACGACAGTTCTTTCGTCCTCGGTGACAAGTCGAAACGTCTCACTGTGAGCGATCACATCAAGCCCGGCCTTTCCTGCTTCATCTTCGTTCCAGCCTATCGAAGCTGCCCCTGGATCTGTATGTATACATCTCGGAATCCACCGAGACGAAAAACGAGAATTCCTACCCAGGATCGTATCCACCGCAACTCGAGCCTGAGCAACGGCGGCACTGTCCAATAGAGCCAGCCCATTGACATCGCCCACCGCGAAAACGCGCTCGCACGTGGTGCGCATCTGTTCATTGACCTTGATGAATGGGTTCGCCACTATATCCATCATCTCCAATCCAAGGTTCTCCACGTTTGGCTTCCTTCCAGTTGCCACCAAAACGAGATCCGGCATAACCCGCGTTCCGTCACCAAGCATATAAACCGGCGCCTCCAGGTTCCTCCCTTGATGGATCACGTCGAAATCGAATCCCAAATGCAGCTCAATGCCCGCTGATTGCATCGCTCTCGCAATATAATCTCCAACTGCTTCGTCCCACTCGGGAAGCAGTCGTTCGCGCTTCTCAACCAGGGTTACGGTTGACCCGAGCGAACGAAAGATCGATGCGAATTCACATCCAATGTACCCACCGCCGACAACAAGCAGATGCCCTGGCAAGCCGCTCCGCATCAGCAGCTCAGCACTGTTTACGAGGCGCGAGTTCGACCCTTGAGCGTCAAATTCCGGGCGCGAGCCGGTAGCGAGGATGATATAATCGGCCTCAATGAACTCCGGTTCACCATACTTTGTCGCCAGGCCGATCCTGCCAGTTTCGATCAGCACGGCTCGGCCGAACCGTATGTCTACTCGCGCTCTTTCAAGTTGCTTGTTCCACGCCTGAGTCAGTCGGACACTAACTTTTCTTTGGGTAGTAATCCAGTCCGGCAGTCGGGTTCCTGCTTCATCGGCGTCGAGACCTGAATTCGAACTCCTGGCTCTGTATTTGGCGTCTTCGACGCAGGCGCGAAGCGCTCTGAGGCAATAGAAGCCACGATGCAGGCA
>JAFAJU010000612.1 GCA_019236035.1 Verrucomicrobiota bacterium
ATGTGGCGATAAACCTCGGCCAGGGTGCGTAAGCCATGCGTCTTTTTGCCCCGGCCGGGAAATTGCGTGCCGAAGTACGTGTTCAGGACCAGCATATTCGGCTCATTGATCGTAATGTAGTATCGGATCGGCGGGAGACCGCGACGATCGGTCAAGGCACGGTTCACGTAAAGAATCGTCTCTCCAACGTATCGGCAGAAATGCTCGGTTATCTCAGGCTGAAGCCAAGGGTCTGTGCCAAGCCACGACGGATGCACGAAGTGGTGCAGCGTTAAAATCGGCTCGAGGCCATTTTGAAGGCAATCGACCAGCATCTGGACGTAGTGGTCGAGTGCCTTGTGGTCGAACGGCGGGGGAGGCCCCTCCCGGTCGACGTAGGTTGGCTGCACCCGGCCCCATTCTATCCCGAGGCGGAATGCGTTGAGGCCAAGGTCTCGGCAGCGTGCAAAGTCCTCCGGATATCGATGCCAGAAGTCGGCACCCAGACCGGAATCCGCGACTTCGCCCTTTCGTTCTGCGGCGGCCCAGTTGGTCTGAGGCTGACCAGGACCGTTATATCCTCCCTCGGATTGATAGGCAGACGTTGCTACGCCCCAAAGAAAATCGCTCATTTTTATCGGGTTTTGCCGTCACGCTCCTTGCTTGCGGCAATCGTGATCGCTTCCGCCTCGTCGTCCGAAACTTCGAGAGCCGAGACCTCATCCGCAACGAGTGTTTCGACGACCGTCCTGGCCGCATCCGGCCGGCTCAGAGCAAAGGCCTTGCGCCGCATCTGCTCGATTCGGATTGGGTCATCGAGCAGCGTGTCAATCTTGTAGGGAACCGTTGTCATTTCGTTGCATTTCACCGCGACCCCGTCTTCCAGAAGATGATCGCTATTGCGCTCCTCCTGGCCGGGAATCGGACTCACGATCACCATCGGCAGGCCGCATGCCAAGGCCTCGGCCGTGGTTAAACCACCCGGCTTTCCGATAAACAAATCAGAGATTTTCATCAGATCCGGCATCCGGTTGGTGTAGCCAAATACTTTAAAGCTATCGTTATTGCGGCCCACCAACTGAAGAACTCGGTCCCTGGTCTCGGGACTTCGCCCGCAGACGACGATGGTCTGCGCCTTCGATCGAAGATTTTTGAGCCGTTCGACGACGAACTCAGCCGGTCCAACACCAAGCGCCCCTGCCGACAGCAACAGGGTCGGACGTGTAGGGTGGAGCCCGTAATCGAAGCGCGTTGCTACCCGGTCAATCGGCGTGACGAACTCCGGATCAATCGGAATCCCGGAAACGGTGATCCTGTCTTTGGGCAAACCCAACTCTTCCAGATGAACCTTCGTCTCGGCGATGGCCACAAAATAGCGGTGAAAAACCCGCGACAACCACATCGCATGAAAATCCAGGTCGGTGACAACGATCGATAGGTGAGCATTGAGCAGGTTCTTCGCGATCAAATGCGAAATAATGCCGGCGGGCATGAAATGTGTGCAGACGGTGATATGCGGGTTGAAGCGCCGGATAAATTTGACCAGAGGCCCCGTATTCAGCCGGTCGAGCATAAGACGCATGCCATCCGTTTTCCAAGGTTCGTCACTCTGTTTGTACCACCATCCTAGGAATTCGGGAGCGGTTTGCACGAGGCGCGCGTAGAGCTTGGAGTAAAAATCTCGAAACACTTTGTTCGTGAAATCCAGCGCGTCACTGTGCAGTACCTCACCCACCATGGGGTGCTCTTCGAAAACCTTGGTTAATGCCTCGCCAGCTCGGACGTGCCCGGTTCCGGCGCTGGTTGACATGATCAAAACTCGCTTTTTCATCGTTAAGTCTGGAAGCGAAATGTAGCAAAAATGGGGAAAAGGGAAATTATCCCGATTGTAGCATAGGCTTCCAGCCTGTCGCCCGTTCGACGTGGCGCTGTCAATACAGGCTGGAAGCCTAGGCTGCTTTGGGAAACTTGGGATCGCCCGCCACTTCGCGGTCGACAATGGAATGATCCGAAGTACGGGTTAGGACAGTATGAACAAAGTGCGGGTATGGACCGGAGCACCTTACCCATTGGGTGCGACCTGGACCGGCGACGGCGTGAATTTCGCTCTTTATTCGGAAAACGCTACGGGTGTTGACCTCTGTTTGTTTGACCAGCCCGAAACGGACCATGAGGCCATCAGGGTCCGCATGACAGAGCGCACCGATCATGTCTGGCATGTCTTTATGCCAGACCTAAGGCCGGGCCAGTTGTACGGGTACCGGGTGTACGGACCGTACGAGCCGCAGAACGGTCATCGATTTAATGCCTCAAAGGTTCTGATCGACCCGTACGCAAAAGCAATCGCCGGGAAGATCCGGTGGGGACCTGAAATGTTCGGATACCCGTTAGGCGATTCGAGCGAGGACCTTAAGCGAGACTACCGTGATAACGCCTCGCAGGTTTCCAAGTCTGTAGTGATCGACTCCGCCTTTCCCTGGGGGAGAGACCAACGACCGCGAATTCCTTTGCATGAGTCGGTCGTTTACGAAGTCCACGTATCCGGCTTCAGCAAGCTCTGGGAAAAAATTCCTGAAGAGATCCGCGGGACATACGCAGGTTTAGCCGCACCGGCTGCGATCAGGTATTTCAAAGAACTCGGCGTGACAGCGATAGAGCTCCTGCCCGTGCACGAGCATGTGGACGACAGCATTCTGTTGGATCGCGGACTGACGAACTATTGGGGCTACAATACCATCGGATACTTTGCGCCTGAGAGCAGCTATTCCTGCAAGGGGGTTAACGGTGGGCAGGTCACAGACTTCAAAGACATGGTGCGAGACCTGCATCGCGCCGGTCTCGAGGTGATCATCGACGTCGTCTACAACCACACCGCGGAAGGAAACCACTTGGGTCCGACCATATCGTTCAAAGGGATCGACAACGCGGCCTACTACCGTCTGGTGGCGAATGACCGGCGCTTTTACATGGACTACACAGGTTGTGGCAATACACCAAACACCCAGAACCCGCGCGTGCTGCAACTCATTATGGATAGCCTTCGCTATTGGGTAACAGAGATGCACGTTGACGGATTTCGCTTCGATCTCGCGTCTGCGCTCGGTCGCGAAGAGCATTTCGTTACGCGGGACGCCGGCTTCTTCGACATTCTGCTGCAGGATCCAATCTTATCACAAGTAAAGCTTATCGCCGAACCATGGGACGTCGGTGAGGGGGGCTACATGGTCGGCAACTTTCCCATTCCCTGGTCGGAATGGAACGGCAAATACAGAGATTGCATTCGCCGATACTGGAAGGGCGATGCAGCCACGATGGCCGAGTTTGCCTATCGCCTGACTGGTAGCCCTGACCTCTACCAACACCAAGGCAAACGGCCGTACGCCAGCGTCAACTTTGTGACCGCCCATGATGGATTCACACTTAATGATCTCGTCTGCTACAACGACAAACACAACGAGGCGAATGGAGAAGAAAACCGGGACGGTGATAATAACAACAATTCGTGGAATTGTGGTGCCGAAGGACCGACGGACGACCGCCAGGTGAATATGCTCCGCAGGCGGCAGCGGCGGAATTTCATGGCGTCACTCCTGCTCTCCCAAGGCGTACCGATGCTTAACGCGGGGGACGAGTTTGCCCGAACCCAGCAGGGAAACAACAACACTTATTGCCAGGATAATGAACTCAACTGGTTCAATTGGAATTGGGATGATGACGCAAAGAACCTATTCGAGTTTACGAAAAGATTAATTCGTTTCCGGAAAGAGCACCCAGTGTTTCGACGCCCCAAATATTTCATGGGAAGAAGGATCCGCGGCTCAGACGTGAAAGATATCATGTGGTTCAACCCAAGCGGCGCCGAGATGAACGACCAGGATTGGCAGAATGGATTCGCGAAATGTCTTGGCATGCTGATTAGCGGATCCACCATTGACGTTCGCGATTCCAAAGGGGAATCGGTCCGGGACGACACTTTCCTGCTGCTTTGCAACGCCCATTACGAACCGCTGACTTTCATTCTTCCAGGTCGCGAAGAAATCCGGTGGGAATTGGCTCTGGATACTCATAAAGAACGCGGCTTTGTTAAACCTCAGAAGGTGATTGCAGCGGGTGATGAAGTTGAATTGGTCGACAGAAGTCTCTGTTTGTTGAAGCTTTGTGAAGGGGAAGAAAGTTTTGCGCGAGAAGCCTCCTGGACAACAAGGGAAGGAAAATCACCTTCAAAGGTCCCCACGAAAACCACCGACACGACAAATGATGAAAAATAGAGTTTTTTCTCAAGGCGCAGAACTAACCGGCACCGGCGTCTCCTTTCGAACCTGGACAACCGGAAAAAAAAATGTGTCCGTGGTCATATTTGGAGAGAATGACAACGTAGTCCGCGAACTCCAACTAAGAGCGGAAACGACTGGATACTACAGCGTGACCGATGCCGCTTCTTCGGCTGGCACCCTGTATAAGTACCGGCTTGACGACAATGTTTTTCCCGATGTGGCCTCCCGCTTTCAGCCGCAGGGCGTCCACGGTCCATCGCAGGTCGTCGACGGGCGCTCGTTTCGCTGGACGGACCTCGAGTGGAAAGCGCCAGCGCTGCGCGAATTAGTGATTTATGAGCTCCATGTCGGCACCTTTACACCTGAAGGCACGTTTGAGGCGATTATTTCGCGATTAGATCATTTCAAAAAACTCGGAGTCAACGCGATCGAACTGATGCCGATCGCGGATTTTGCTGGCAACCGGAACTGGGGTTACGACTGCGTATCAATTTATGCACCGTCTCGCGCCTACGGGGAACCGGATGGACTCAGAACCCTCGTGAACGCCGCGCATGCGGCCGGCATAGCCGTCATCCTGGATGTCGTCTACAACCACCTCGGACCCGACGGAAACTACATGGGCGCTTATTCGGATGACTACTTCAATGCCGCCCATGACACTCCATGGGGTGCAGCATTTAATTTGGACAAGCCGGGCTCGGAGCCAGTCCGGAATCATTTTGCGGAAAACCCCCTCTATTGGATGAGTGAATTCCACATAGATGGTTTCCGGCTCGATGCAACTCAAGCTATCCCGGATGATTCACCCAAACATCTGGTGCAGGAAATCACCGAACGAGCCCAGGCTGCGGGCGCATTTGTCATCTGCGAAGATCCGAGAAACGAACGGAAGTTGGTGCTTCCACGCGACCAGAGTGGTTACGGTTGTAACGCAGTCTGGTCCGACGACTTCCATCATGTCACCCGCGTGCAGATGACGAAAGAGCAGGAGGGATACATGGGTTACTTCAAAGGTACAATGGAGGAGTTGGTGAAAACCATGCGCGAAGGCTGGCTGTTTACCGGCGAACTACAGAAAGATGGAATCCCGCGCGGAACGCCGGGCGCGGACATCGAACCGGAACATTTCGTTCACTGCATATCGAATCATGACCAGGTTGGGAACCGCGCCTACGGCGATCGGCTCAACAAAGTGGTCCCGGCGGCTGCGTACCGCGCTGCGTCTGCATTGCTTCTGACCGGGCCATACACACCGATGCTGTTCATGGGCCAGGAATGGGCAGCCTCAACTCCCTTCCTCTATTTCACTGACCACTATGATGAGTTAGGGCGTGGAGTCACCGAAGGGCGGCGCAAAGAGTTCGCCGACTTTTCGGACTTTAGAGATCCGAAAAAACGGGCGCTTATCCCTGATCCGCAGGCCTTAACGACATTCACAAATTCAAAGTTGATCTGGACGGAGCTCGAACAATCACCTCACGCTGAAACGCTCCGGCTTTACAGCGACTTTCTGCGGTTTCGCCGGACCAAAGTCAAAGAGCGCGGCCGAGGCTGCTGGCTAGTGGCCCAGGTTTCCGGTAGAGCAATTGCGCTTCGCTATCGACGACCAAAGCAGGGCGACATCCTGATCCTGGCTCAGTTATTGGCCAATGAAACGATCCTGGAGCCGACCAATGAACTGGTTCGTCCCGCGCAGGGGCGAACCTGGCGATTCGAAATCTCGTCCAATGAGTCAATCTATGGAGGAGAGCGGACAGGCCTTTTTGACCCTGAGAAAAATCAATTCGTGCTCACCGAACCCGAGTTGATCGTTTTCTGTGAGCACGACCAGAAGGACGCGTGAGACGAAGACAAATCAGGAATCAAGAGGGGAACCGTCTAGCTTTGCTCGATGCTGAAGAGAGCAAAGTGGGACGGCTCGCCTACGGCTTCTAACCGAAAAGAGTGAGAGGAGTAAAAAGAGGAAATGGCAGCACGACGCCGCATACCCATTGCAACCTATCGATTGCAATTCAACCGACATTTCACTTTCAAGGACGCAACTGAAATCATCCCTTATCTGAAGAAGCTGGGGATCAGCGACATCTATAGTTCGCCATTTTTCCGCTCACGGCCGGACAGCGATCATGGGTACGATGTCAGCAATCATAACGAATTGAATCCGGGAATCGGCACTCGGGAAGACTTCGACGCGATGGTCGCCGCTCTCAAAGAACGCGGGATGGGCCAAATCGCCGATTTTGTTCCGAACCACATGGGTATCATTGATCCGCGGAACGAATGGTGGATGGACGTTTTGGAGAATGGCCCAAGCTCAAGATTTGCGCCGTTCTTCGACATCGATTGGGATCCCCTGAAAGAGCAGCTTCGGAATAAGGTCCTGCTTCCAATTCTGGGCGATCAGTACGGTAGAGTCCTGGAACATGGCCAGTTTCATTTACGGTTTCAGGAAGGCGGTTTTTACCTGACCTATTATGATTGGGTATTTCCGCTCAACCCGCGCACCTACCACTTTATCCTTCGAATCGCGCTCCAGAAGCTGAGCCAATATTCGGATGAGGATATGTATCTGGACCTGGAAAGCATCCTGACTGCATTGGAATATCTCCCCCCACGTACTGACACCGACGAAGAAAAGGTCCGAGAACGGGCCAGAGAAAAGGAGGTTGTGAAGCGACGCATCGCGCGGCTCTGCAACGAGTGTCCGCAGGTCGAGGATGCGATCGAGCACGCCATTCAAGTTCTGGAGGGAAAAGTCGGCAACGCCCGGTCGTTCGATCAACTGGACGAACTGCTGAATGCGCAGGCCTATCGGTTAAGCTACTGGAAGGTAGCCGCCGAAGAGATTAACTATCGGCGTTTCTTCGACGTTAACGACCTCGCTGCAATCAGAGTCGAAATTCCGGTCGTCTTTGACACGATCCATAAATTCATATTCGAACTGCTGGAAGCGGGCAGCGTGACCGGCCTTCGAATCGACCATGTGGATGGGCTCAGAGATCCGAAGCAATATCTTACCGCTGTGCAACGCCGATACTCTGAGGTGACCGGCGGCGATCCGAGTGAGTCTGCGCTCGACCTGTACCTGATCGTTGAAAAAATTCTGTCCGGGGACGAAAAGCTGCGGAGTGACTGGCCGGTTTTCGGCACGACCGGCTACGACTTCACCACGGACGTCTCGCAACTTCTGGTCGACTCTTCTGCAGCGGAAAAGTTCTCAACGATCTACCGAGACTTTATCGAAAGGTTTGTCCACTTTGAGTCGCTGATTTATGAGAAAAAGAAACTAGTGATGGACGTTTTGCTGGCCAGCGATATCGAGGCGCTCGGCCAGATGTTGAGCGACGTTTCGGAGCGAGACAGATTGCATCGGGACTTCACACTCGACTCATTGAGCACGGTAGTCCGTGAATTGATCGCTTGCTTTCCAGTTTACCGCACCTACATCAGCGCGGAATCCGGGGTTTCTGAGGCAGATAGACAGGTCATTCTGCACGCCGTCCGGGCGGCCAAACGGCGAAATGCGTCGATCGACACTTCTATTTTTGATTTTCTCCGAGATATTCTGCTTTTGGAGAAATTCGATGAATTCAACGACGAAACTCGCCGGTTGCAGCTCGAGTTCGTCCTGAAGTTTCAGCAGTGCACAAGCCCAATCATGGCCAAAGGATTGGAGGATACCGCCTTTTATATCTTTAACCGGCTCACCGCCCTCAATGAGGTGGGAGGGCATCCGCAGCAATTCGGGATCAGCCTGGAAAGATTTCATGAGAAGAACCGGGCGCGCCTGACAGAAACTCCCCAGACCTTGTTGGCCTCGACTACGCATGACACAAAACGAAGCGAAGATGTACGAGCACGAATCGCCGTTTTGAGTGAGATGCCAGGAGAATGGCAACAATGGATCCACGAATGGCGTTCCCTCAACGCCACCCATCGAACCAATGTTGAAGGCGACCTGGCTCCGAGCGCCAATGAAGAATACCTGATGTATCAAACCCTATTGGGAACTTGGCCATTCCTCGCCGAAGAAGTCGACGAGAACTACTTGACCCGGATTCAGCGTTACATGGTCAAGGCCGTCAAAGAAGCCAAGGTGAACAGCAGCTGGATTCAGCCCAACGAGGATTGGGAAAATGCTGTGAGCCGCTTTGTTAGCGAATCTTTAAAACAGGATCACGCGTTTCGCCCTAAATTCGAACCCGCCGCGGCCCGGATAGCTTGGCATGGAACGTTAAACTCTTTAACGCAAACGATCCTGAAATTTACAACGCCGGGTGTACCGGACATTTATCAAGGCACAGAGCTGTGGGATTTCAGCCTGGTTGACCCGGACAACCGCCGCCCTGTCGACTTCGCCGTTAACGCGCAAATTCTGGAGGCGATCCAGCAGGAAAGCGCCGACGTTCTTTTTAAGTCCTGGCAAAATGGCCATGTGAAGATGTTGGTTATAAGCCGGTTGTTGCGCCTTCGGCAGACGGCGCCGGCTCTTTTTGAGAACGGCAGTTATTCTTCCTACTATGCGAGCGGGGAACTTGCCGACTGCTGTGTCGCGTTTTCCCGAGAACTGGATTCACAGAAGATCCTCGTTATAGTGCCGCGATTCACCACACGCCTGGGCACGGCCGGATCCGGCTTTGACTGGAAAAACACGGAACTTCTATTGGACAAGACTCTCCCCACAATGGTGGATCTGCTGACTGGCCGAAGCCTCAAAGCCGGAATCGATTCGCTGCCGTTGAAAAATCTCGACGCATTCCCATTTGCAGTGTTTCACACTCTCACAGGATTGTGAGACAGCAGCAAAAAGAGGATTTGGCACGCCGCTTTCCCTGGGTCGATCGTGTGAAGGCGGCTGCCGACCGTTATCCCAGGCAAGAGGTGCATTTGATCGGAGTGTCGGGCGGAGTGGATTCGCGCGTCTTACTGCATCTTCTGCCAATGGTCGGATTTCACCGCTTGGTAGTTTGCCACTTGAATCACAATTTGCGCGGAGCTGAGAGCCTGGAGGACAGTAAATTCGTCTGCAGACTCAGTCATCGTCTTGGGTTTCCGTTTTACAGTGAGACGCTGACGGAGCTACCGGGGACCGGCTCAATCGAAGGAGCGGCACGCGAAGCACGACTTCAATTCTTCGCTCGAGCCGCGGCCAGTTTCTCAACTTCATCCGTTTTTCTTGCACACCACGCGGACGATCAGGTCGAAACGTTCCTGTTTAATTTATTCCGCGGAAGCGGCTCGATTGACAACGCGGCCATCAAAGCGGAATCCCTCGTCACCGTCGAGGACCGGCAATTGCTGCTGCGCCGACCCTTACTTGAAATCTGGAAACACGAAATTTGCGAATTTGCCGCAGCTTTTCATCTCAAGTTCCGCGAAGATTCCACAAATGTAAGCCGGCAAATGGCTCGAAACCGGATCCGCCACGACTTGATTCCAGAGATCGAGACGGTCATGGGGCGACCCATCAAAGCTGCACTATTGCGCACAATAGAGATCGCAGCAAAGGAAGGAGATTTCTTAAGATCTCACGTTCCTGAGATTGAGCACCAAGCAGAACTCTCGACTCGGGAACTACAGAAGCTGCCTGTCGCTATTCAACGCCGAGCGATTCAGCGATGGCTCCGGCACAGAGAGATCAAAGACTATGGTTTTGACGAGATCGAGGCGGTGCGATCTCTCCTCACCCCCTCGAAGATTGCGATAGTCAATCTACCCCGAGGCGCTTTCTGCAGACGGCGAGCCGGCCGCCTATTTGTTCAATTCCCCTGAGAATAGGCAACGGCCAGTTGCTTTAGTTCCTGTCTCCTTTCCAGGGGAATCTCGTGCAAACGGATTCCTTCGATGGCTCCTTCCAGGGCCAGAAGGCTATTCACGCCGCCTCGAAGTCCGGAGCGGACCAGACGTCGCCAGGCGCCCATCGCGCCGACGCGGACGAGTTCTTCGGCGTTTGTGATTCCTACTTTGTTGAGTTGTATGGCTAGTTCGGGACCGATGTTTGGAAGGGATTCAATCGGTTTAGGCATAACAGAGAGACAGCGAAGATTGGTAGAGCTGCGGGCTCTCAATCTTGATTCGTGTGAGATACATACTTACCGGCGCAGAAGCTGCCTTGCGGCGATGCTTAGCGCAACTAAATAAATTTTAGCCATAATTTTTGGCTATTGCAATGCTGAACCACCGTGGTTCGATCGGTTTCACAGTGCAAAGCCGAAGGCTTCGCTTACTTTTCCGGATCATATCGTCGTCTTATGAATAGTGAAGCAAAGCAATTTTTGTTTAAGCTCCTGGACACCCCAAGTCCGACAGGCTTTGAGTCCGAGGGTCAGAAGGTCTGGATGGATTATGTGGGACGATTTGCAGATTCGCTCGACAATGATACCTACGGAAACGCCTGGGCAACACTAGGCAGCAACGCATCTTCCGCCCGAATCATGCTGGAAGCGCACGCGGAC
Organism: Verrucomicrobiota bacterium; assembly: GCA_019236035.1. GTDB lineage: Bacteria > Verrucomicrobiota > Verrucomicrobiia > Chthoniobacterales > JAFAMB01 > JAFAMB01. Next base: position 10,712 of record JAFAJU010000612.1, read on the forward strand.
GAAATCGGCTTCATGATTCAGAACATTACCGATGATGGATTTTTATACGTGACGCAAATCGGGGGTAGCGATCGGGCTATTGCACGCGGCAAAAGAGTCAAAATCCTTGGGGAGAAGGGCCCCGTTTTGGGCGTCATCGGCAACGTCGCAATTCATCTACGCGATAAAGAAAGCGACAAAATTCCTGAGGTACACGAGCTATGTCTGGACATCAGCGCAAAATCGAAAGCCGAAGTCGAAAGTCGGGGCATACGGGTGGGTCACCCTGCTGTCTACACCGATACCGCCGAAGAGCTGGTGCCGGGGAGGATCATTGGTCGGGCAATTGATAACCGGATCGGCGGGTTCATCCTGTCGCAAGTGCTGGCGAACCTTTCGATTCAGAACACACGCCCAGCCGCGACCATCTTCGCGATCAACGCGGTACAGGAGGAGATCGGCGGTTCAGGGGCAAAAATGATTTCATACCGATTGGAGCCGAGCGTCGCGATCGTGCTCGACGTCACCCACGCCACTGATTCGCCGGGGATCGACCGGAACAAGCACGGCTCGGTGAAACTCGGAGCGGGCCCAACTGTGACACACGGAACTGCGAATCACCCGCTCGTGGTGAATCGATTAGTTTCCCTGGCGAAAAAGATGGACATACCGCTCCAACACGAGGCCTCCTCCCGCGCGACCGGAACCGACACAGACCACGTCTATCCGATGAAAGGCGGGATCCCGAGTGCGCTACTGTCCGTGCCAATGCGTTACATGCATTCGCCAATCGAAATGATCGACTTCAGCGACGTCGAACAATGCATCCTTCTGCTCACGAACTTTGTAAATTCGGTATCCGAGAAGGACGAGTTCACCCCGAAACTACCGGGGTCGTGACACGGGCTTCTGGCCAGGCTAGTCATTCCACTGCCGTTTTAAGGCTTGTTTGGCGGCATCCTTCTGGTCATCAAGCTGGTCCAATCGCCGGTCGGCCTCGTCTTTTTTCGTCTTCCATTTCTCTTTTGTGGCACCTTCGGAGTGATCAGCCTGATAATCGTAGTAATCTTTCTCGCGCTTGAGCGCGTTCTTTCGAGCCTCCCAATCGGCGTCAAACCGGTCGTACGCGGCGTCCTTAGCGTGGTCGTACTCGTCTTTGGTACGGTAGGTTGGCTTCTCCTGGGGTCGCGGAGTCCGGGGGCGACTTTGCGCGGGTGTCGACTGGGAGGCAGATCGCTCCGGGTCAACCTGTTTGGAAGCGAGAGCTGCAGCCGTGCTGCCAACAGAATTGAAATTGACTTGCATCACGCTTCGTTCTCCCACCTTGATATCGGCTACTCGCGTCTGGTCGGGAGCTCCCGGAGCTCGCACCACCACTTGATGTTGACCGGGCGGAAGAATTCCTTCGATCGGTAATTTTCCCAAATTAACTCCGCCGATGCTCACCTCTGAGTCTGCTCGATCGCTAGCGAGCGAAATGAGCCCGTACTCATGTTTGAAGTCTATGACAGAGGTACCATTGGGATCCGGCACAATCTCCCGCTTAACCGGCTTTAATGCCCCGATTCGCGAGACCAGCTCAACCGGCTCCGGCGGCAACTCAACCGTTAATGGCGTCTTGCCGAGTTCGGAGTCGCCCATAAAAATTGTGGCACCCGCTGGGTCGCTCTTCAAGGTGACGCTAACGCCCTTAAAGTTATGCTCGACAACCACCAGCGCGTTCGGTTGCAGATCAATCTCCTGCACATAGTCCGGCCAGCCCGAACGCTTAATCCGGACTGTGTATTTTCCGGTTGGCAGGTTATCCACCGTCATCGGTGTATTGCCGAAAGTCGTCTTTTGTTCGGTATCCACAATTTGGAACGCCAGAGCCCCTGGATCAGATTTGATTGAAAGTTGGCCGACATCATGAACCAACGGGACAAGACCCAGATTGTTCAAGCTTCCCGGATTGATTTCCACCTCAATCGGTCGCGTCTGATATCCGGCAAGACTTAGTTCCAGAATATATTTGCCCTTCGGCAAGGGATAGGAGTTGATTGGAGTCTTACCGATTGCCTGCCCATTCCACTTAACCGTCGCCCCCTCCGGCTTGCTGGTCACGGTGACGCTACCCGTTTGAGGAACGACTGGAGCCGATTCAGGTTTGTGGATAAAAAAATTCGCTCCGATAACGGCCCCGATCGCACAGACCAGAAACAGCCCCACGCCGGTCAGGAGCATCCGAAGAAGTACGGGAGACGTTTTCGGCTGGCTATCCTCAATCGGCTCACCACCGGGTTGCGCCGCAGGAATCGAACGGGGGAAGGAAGCCTGATCTCCACCAGTAGGCTGCGGGATCGCCATCGGGGGCGTCAATGGAGCCTGGTTTTGCACCTCGGCGGCTTCCAACCCAGCGAGGAAATCGCCGGCTGTCGCAAAGCGCGTCGGCTCGGTCGTTCCAAGGCGCAAAATCGCGTTGCCGGGCTCAGAAAGATTCGACACCGGGTTCAATCGGGGCGCAGCCGAGGCGGTCGAGGATGCCGGTTTTACGCCACCCAGAAGTTCATAAATGA
>JAFAJU010000224.1 GCA_019236035.1 Verrucomicrobiota bacterium
ATCTCCACGAGCTGCATCCGGTGCACCGGATTGAAGAAGTGAATGCCGACTACCCGTTCAGGATGTTCGAGCGATCCCGCAAGCGCATCGATCGAAAGCGCCGAAGTGTTCGAAGCTAGGATTGTCCCGGGCGACACGCTTGATTCCAGACTCGAGAAGATTTGTTGCTTCAATTCGAGTTTTTCAACCGCGGCCTCGATTACGAGATCCACTTCTCGCAACGGGACTTCCTCGTAAATCGGGAGTATTCGGTCATAGGCATTTTGCGCATCGATTTCCGAAAAGAGATGGCGTTTAACCGCCTCACGATAAATTTTCGCGATGGATTGCATTCCCTTACCCAAAGGATCCGGCCCAATGTCCTTGAGCAGAACACGGATTCCGCGGCTGCTCAACCACTGCGCGATGCCCGCTCCCATCAGGCCGGCACCAATAACCAAAGCTTTCTTGACCGGTTTTGTGGGCGCCGCTGCTGTCGTCTCAAGGTCCGCTGGAAGCCGGAGCTTCTTGGCCCGCTCCTGAAGGAAGAAGATTCCGATCAGATTTTGCGTGGTCTCCGTAAGAGCCAATTCGACCAGATAGTTCTTCTCATTAGCGAGCGACTGCTCATGGGAGACAGTCAGGCTTGCGCACGCCACCTCCAACGCCTTGAGTGGCGCCGGATAATGGCTTCGCGTTTTCGCCAAAGTCTTTTTCTCAGCCTGGGATTTGACGATTTGTGACAAGGGCGGTCGGTTCGCGATATGCAGTTTATAGGATCGCTTTTTCCCGCGGCTTTCCTGAATCATCTTTGCTGCCACTCCCGCCATACGTTGTGGGTGAGCGACCGCATCGACCATCCCAAGTTTGAGGGCTTGTTTTGCCGCGTACTGGCGACCGGTCAGGATGGCCTCCAGTGCACTCGGTAGACCGATCAGTTTTGGTAGCCGGGTCGTCCCCCCCCACGCCGGTAGAAGTCCGAGGCTAGTTTCGGGCAGCCCGACTTTCGTTACGGAATCGGACGAGGCCACACGGTAACCACAGGCCAATGCGATCTCAAAGCCACCTCCCAGGGCAACACCGTGAATCGCGGCAACCGTCGGGTAGGGGAGACGCGCTATTCGATCAAAAGTTTTCTGACCGCGTTCGACCGAAATCGCGATCTGCTCTGCCCTTGTATCCTTGGTAAAGGCATTGAGGTCTGCTCCCGCTATGAAAATTTTCGGTTTCGCGCTTCGAATGATCAAACCGTTCAGGCTTTTCTCCGACTCAAGGAAATTCAGGTGCTCATTAAGTTCTTCAAGCGTTCGTTCGTCGAAAATGTTTGCTGCTGAATCCGGCCTATCAAAAGTGAGGATCGCGATCCCGGATCCGGATACTTCGCGCTGAATATTTTGGTTCACGTGAGCCTTCTCCTCTCAATTGCGACTTAACCAGAGCGCGCCACCTTGCCCGCCACCGACGCAGAGCGAAACCAGCGCGCGATTGGCGCTTCGGCGGTGCAGTTCTTTTAGCGCGGTCAAAACCAGCCGGGATCCGGTGACTCCGACGGGATGTCCGAGAGCAATCGCGCCGCCGTTGACGTTCAAAATATCATCCGGAATTTCCCCGAGCACTGTCTCGCGTTGAAGATGCTCCCGGCAATACGATTCTGATTTTGCTGCTCTCTGGCAGGCAATCACCTGCGCGGCGAACGCCTCGTTGATTTCGATGATATCGGCATTTTTGAGCCCTAGGCCGGTCTTCCTATCTGCGCGATGAATTGCGTAGACCGGACCGAGCCCCATGCGCGAAGGGTCGAGCCCTGCGTAGGCATAGCCCTCCAGTCGACCGAGCGGAGTTAGGCCAGATTCCTTTAGCGCCCGCTCTGTCATTAAGAGCAGAGCGGCTGCACCATCCGTAATCTGAGAGGAATTGCCGGCCGTTACCGTTCCGGTTTGCTGTTCAAAGACCGGTTTCAGCTTGGTCAGGGCCTCCATCGTTTGATTTTCCCTGGGACCATTGTCCTGGTCCATAAACGTCTGCCCAATTTTTGACTTGAGTAAATACACGGGTGTGATCTCTTGTTTCAGCTTTTCCCGAGCCGCGACTGCCTTTTGGTGGGACCTCATCGCGAACGCATCCTGCTCCTCGCGCGTAACGTCAAAGTCACGGCTGACGTTCTCCGCCGTTTGGCCCATGTTGCAGCCACACACCGGGTCGGAAAGTCCGAGTTGGAGACCGATCCGAGGTTGAAAGTCCGCGGGACGGAAACTGCTCAAGACGCCTAATTTCTGGGAAAGATTCTTGGCGCGTGCGAAAGCCCCAAATTTCTTTGCAGCCTCATACGAATAAAGCAGTGGAATCTGCGACATGCTTTCGACCCCGCCAACGACAAAAATGTCGCCTCGCCCAATGAGCATCTTCTCCGCAGCCTGAGTAACCGCTTCGAAGCCGGAGGCGCAATTCCGATGGACCGTAATCGCCGGCACTGACTCTGGTATGCCCGCGCGCAGGGCAATCACTCGGCCAATGTTTGCAGCCTCGGCCGGTTGGCCTACGCATCCAAATATGACCTCTTCAATTTTTGATGGGTCAATCCCAGTGCGGGCTACCAGTAGCCTAACCGCGGTCTTACCCAACTCGACCGCTCCCGTATCCGCCAAAGTTGTGCCCGCTTTCGCAAACGGGGTTCGGACGCCATCGACTATGTAAATCGTTTCTTTCATAAACGCCTCTTCTAGATTCAAATGTTCCTGTCATGCGCCGCGCAAATGCGCCTTTGGCAGCTTTTTGTCACCCAGCATACCGTCCGGCGCCGGTGTGTCGGCGACATAGAGCGAGTCGATCTCTCTCGCGTATTTTTTTAACAAATGCCGTCTCTTGAGCTTGAGAGTCGGGGTCAACTCGCCGGCGGCCATCGACCAATCTTCTTCGAGAAGTACAAATTTCTTGATCTGCGCATACCGCCCAAAATTTTGATTCAACCGTTGGATTTCTGCTTCGATGAGCGCATTGACTCCCGGGTGAGCCGCAATCTCACTATTCGAATTCAAGTGAACGCCTCGTTTATCAAAGTGACGTGCGATGATCTTGAATGCTGGCACTATGAGCGCCCCTGGAAACTTTCGATTTTCCCCGACAACCATAATTTGAGCGATGTATCTCGATTCTTTCATCTTATTCTCAACCTGCTGCGGCGCGACGTATTTTCCGCCCGAGGTTTTGAATATTTCCTTTTTGCGGTCCGTTATTTTCAGGAAGTTGCCATCAAACTCGCCGACATCGCCCGTATGCAGCCAGCCGTCTGCATCGATTGTTTCTGAGGTCAGGTCCGGTCGGTGGTAGTAGCCCATCATGACGTTTGGACCGCGATATAAAATCTCTCCGTCCTCCGCGATTTTGACTTCGCCACCGGGAATTACCGGACCCACGGTGCCGACTTTGAAAGCCCCCTTTGCTGAATGATTTACCGCGATGACCGGGGAAGCCTCCGTAGGTCCATAACCTTCATAGACCGGAATGCGCGCGGCCCAGAATATTCGAGCCAGGCGCGGCTGCAGAGCGGCCGACCCCGATATGATCGCCCGAATACGGCCGCCCACGGCTTCCCTCCAACGAGCAAATACGAGACGATCGGCAATCGCCAATTGCAGGCGCTTGGTCCAGCTGATCGGTGCGTTCGGTTCGAATTCTGATGCCAGGCGGAGCGCCCAAAAGTACAAAGTCTTCTTCATCCCCGACAGCTGGCTTCCTCGAGCAACGATCATCTCGTAGATTTTTTCGAGAAGCCTCGGTACGGTCGAGAAAATGTTCGGTCGGACCTCGCGCAAATCTTCGCCGATGGTATCGAGATTCTGTGCGTAGTAGATAGAAGTCCCACAATAGACATACAGGTTGATAACTGTGCGTTCGTAAATATGACACAAAGGGAGGAACGACAGTGCACGGTCGTGTGATCCGCTCCGAATTATGGGCGCGCAAGTTACGCAGTTCGCGATTAGATTGGCGTGCGAGAGCATGACTCCCTTGGGATTACCGGTCGTTCCGGACGTATAAATCAAGGTCGCAAGATCCTCCGGTTTAACTTCGGCCTTGATTTTTTCCAGCGCAATTTTGTTGCTGCGGTCAGTGAGCCCGTTTTCACCTGAGGTTTTAATTTGCGTCCACTGCTTGATGCGGTTGACCGGGTCGTACGTGTAAATGTCTTCCAGAGCCGGCAGCTTCCCGAGCAGAGGCGCTATCAGCTGATGGAGCCGTTCACTGGAAACAAAGAGCAGTTTCGCTTCGGAGTCGCTAAGGATGAATTCGAATTCTTCGGCGCTGAGATTTGGATAAATCGGCACATGGACAGCGCCGAGGCTCATGACAGCGCCATCGATAAAATTCCATTCGACACGGTTGGTCTCACTCACATTGGCGACACGGTCACCTTTACGAACGCCTAACGTGTGCAAACCCCACGCGAGTGCGGCGACGATCTCAAGCATTTCCGCCGTTGAATACGTCTTCCATTGATGACCGACTTTTTGCGCAAATGCGTCGGGCTGGGGGAATCGCTCCAGTTGGAGCTGAAGCAGATCAAAAACTCGTCGAGGTGTCGGCATGATAAATACTGCTCCCGCACAGAAAGGTAATCGAATTTACCGCGCGCAGATCCCAGGAGGTGAAACTGCGGTGCCCTTCAAGTGAAGGCAAGTCGTTATGGTAGAGCTGGTTAAGTATGCATTCGCGCCGGCTAAAAAGTTCTTCTTGCTGCCTTCGTGGGGAACTACTAACCGAGCGCATTTCAAAGAGGACCGCCCTCCGGGATACATTCCGGTCTGAGCCTGTCATTTTCAAGAGGTTTTAGGATTGAGTTCTATTTCCCAGAGCCTTAGCATTTACTAACAAAATCATAGACGGGCCTTGTCCGAGTAATACTGCCAGTCTTTGGCAATCCCCCAGACGACTCGTTTTCAATCCGAAAATCTCACCGTCATATGCTGAACGGTAAACAACAACTGAATCGGTTTCTTAAACGGTGCATTGTGATTGCAGCGGTTACTTTTTCCGCGTTCGACCCGAGCACTTCCAAGGGAGGCAGCTTCGCAATCAGCGAGCAAAGTGTGAGCGGCTTAGGCGTTGCCTATGCTGGCGGTGCCGCTCAGGCGGAGGATGCGTCCATCCTCTTTTTTAATCCGGCAGGTATCGCTCTCCTGAGCCAGAGCGAACTCCAAGTGGGCGCTCAAGGTATCTTGCCCCAAGCAACATTTACCAACGAGGGATCGCGTTACAATCTGCCGAATACGCCAATTAATGGGTTGCCCTTGAGCGGGGGGAATGATGGGGATGGCGGCGTCGATCACGTTCTGCCCAACCTTTATCTGTCCCAGCCGATTCTTCGAGGTTCGCAATACGGAGATCTGACGGTTGGCATTGGTCTGAGCGTCCCATTTGGCTTAGAAACCGACTATAGCCCGGGCTGGGTCGGACGGTATATTTCCTTACGAACAAAGCTCACCACTTACGACATCCAACCGACCATTGCTTGGCGTTTGTTCGACCGGATCTCGCTCGGAGGAAGCCTGGATGTCCAGTATGCTTCTGCGCGACTTTCGCAGGCCGTTGATTTCGGTCTGGCCGGGGCTCAGGTTCTCGGCCAGTTTGAACAGGCGTTACCCGCCTTACTGGCGGCTCGCGGAGTTCCGGCCGCAGCCATCCCCGGGGTCGTCAATGCGACGCGACTGGCTTACAACAATGCGGGATTCGTTCCGGGCGGCCGCGACGGGACATTCGAAGTCAATGGTAACGACTGGAGCGTCGGACTTACCCTCGGAGCGATTTTCGAATATTGGAAGGGCGACGAAAATTCCTTCTTTCAGGACGGTCGGTTTGGGGTGAGCTACCGGTCCGGGATCGCCCACACGATAAAAGGGACCGCCAGCTTTCGGAACGTACCGACCATCGTAGCCGCGGGAGCTCCGGTTCAATTTCCGCAGCCA
>JAFAJU010000296.1 GCA_019236035.1 Verrucomicrobiota bacterium
GTTGACATGTGGGACGACTACCTTGAGCCAGCCTGATTCAGTTCGGGAACGCGACGGTCTTGCAGCGCTACCGCGCCTGCCGCGAGATGAAGAGAGCGCTGTGTTTGCCGAGCCTTGGCAGGCCCAGGCGTTCGCGCTCGCGGTCAAGCTTTCTGAGCAGGGGCATTTCACCTGGAAAGAATGGTCGGCAGCCCTCGCCGACGAACTCCGAGCAGCCGCCGGCCGCGGTGAGCCCGATGACGGTTCTCGCTACTATCACCATTGGCTGGCCGCGCTCGAGCGACTGGTCACGAACAAGGGCCTGGCAAATCCGGCGGCCCTCGTCGCACGCAAGGAAGCCTGGGCCGAAGCCTTCCGACGCACTCCGCATGGCAAACCAGTGGAGCTGGCCGCTGGATTGCAAGGAATAGAACTCAAGAAGAAGTCGTGATTGGTGCGGGTCGTCCCCAATCCTACAGGCCGCCTTGTTCAGACGTGCGACCCTACCAGCGCAAACGCGGTGGTATTGATTCGGAAAATATTCCTGGCCCAAAACGACCATCACGCTGAACGGCGCGTACAAACAGAATCCAACGAGAGCGATACAAACGAGGATCACGGCAGGCTCTCTTCGTTGGGAGATAAGAAGTATGGCAGCAGCCATTAATACAAAACTGAATATGATAATTTTGCGATGACCCAGCCGGTCCGCTAGCCAGCCTCCGGCAAGTCCACCAAGAACGCCACTAGCGCTCCACCGGTCGAAAAAAAAGCTCATCGTGGTGGCGTGATTCCCCGTCGAAGCCGCGCGAACCAACCGCGCAGCCTCAGGATGAAATGCGGCAACTCCAACGCCTGCGATCATCGCAGATAGCCCTAAAAGGATTTCGTTCCGATAGCGTTTCCTGGATACTGTGTGCTCATCGCAGGACCCTAACAAAACCGGGAAACCCGATGGCGGTCAAATCGATCATGCATTCCGCTGAGAAATTAAGGCGCTCGATGCGACGGGGAATCATTATTTGCCTTGGCTTGTTATCGTTGGTCGCACCGCCTCCGATGGTTGGGCAACCGGCGCAAAGCCAGGTGGGTTACTTTGGTTCCCCTACCCGCTCCACGTCGGAAAACCTTTGCATCAAACGCTACGTAACAGCCGGTGACCGCGCCTATGAGGTGGGCACCCTCGATGGCGCCTTCCCCCCAATCGGCTGGCACGTCATGGGAGGGATGAACGGCGTTTGGGCTCCCCCGATAAAGCTGCTCGATTCCTACCAATTCCTGATCAACGGCCAACCTCTTCCGAGCGCGAATCGGTTCACTTCAGGCGCGGGTTACGTTGAATTTGAGTACCCGAAGACCAACGGCTTACAGATCACGCGAACGGTATTTGCCCCGGACGGAATTCCAGCGGTGCTGGTGGGTCTCAAGCTGCGTAACGCCTCGGACCAAACGTGTTTCTTCCGGCTTTCGTTGGAAGCCGTGAGCGACCTGATCGAGGCCTATCCCTGGTCTAGGACCAAGCCAACCTCAAGCGAGGTCCACCAGCCGGATCGAGTAACCTTCGAGCCCATCTCTAACGGGCTACTTTTCGGGACACCAGATGGGCAGTTTTGCGCATTGGTCAGCGGTTTGCCACAGACTTCAAATGGCCGCGATTGCGCGAGTTTCGCAGGTGCTTTTCTTCCTGTCCGCCGAGCGCAATCCAAAAAGGCGGTGGGGAACCTGATTTGGCGAATTACGCTCGCAGCGGGGAAGGAGCTGAAACTTTGGTTCACGGTGGCGGGCTCGCTGACCGGTCGAAATGGCGCTTGCCAGGCCGGCTCGGCCGTTCTGCAACAGCCGGAGGGGTTGCTTAACCGAAAGGTAGCCGAACGAGAGGCTCTTTTGGCCCGCAGCAAGGCCGATATCCCGAACGCTATGCTGCAGGCGGCATTCGACTGGGCGAAATTGAACCTGGCCGAGATGCGCCGCACGGTTACTGACGCACAAATTCGGGACACCGAAAACGGTACGCTGAAGGGCAAGATCTACCCGGCTCCGCTGGCCACCTTTGCTTTGCTCAGTGGCTTCGGAGCTGGTTACCCGGATTACCCATGGTACTTCGGCACAGACGGCGCGTATACCGTGTTCCCGCTGGTTACAGCCGGCCAATTCCAAACCGCCAAGGACCATCTGTGGTTGCTCCGGGAAGTCTCGCGCAGAGTTAACGGTCGGACCGGTAAAGTATTGCATGAAATCGTCACGGATGGGTCGGTTTATTATGGTACCGAGAATCAACCAGGCGACATCAACGAGACGGCGCAGTTTGCCACTGCAGTGGCCACGCTCTGGCGCTGGACCGGCGATAACGAGGTTCGCAATGACAACTACGAGTTTGTCAGCGAGGGTCTCCATTACCTTACCGAGGATCTCGACTTGAATAACGATGGTTGGCCGGAGGGGGACGGCATCGTGGAAGAGTCAGGGATGGGCGCGGAGAAGCTGGACACCGCGGTTTACGCAATTCGCGCGTTGAATGACTTAGCGGAAATGGCGGCTGCCAAGGGCGACGACGTCACAAAGAAGTGGGCAACGGACAAAGCCGCTGCCTTGCTTTCCCGGTTCGAGCAGGATTGGTGGATGCCTGAACGTGAGCTATACGCTGATTCCCTGGCGCTGAATCAAAAAGTGCCGACCAATCCTCTGGCGGTACTCGGCGCCGCGCCCGTTACGAAGCTGCAGCAATTGTACTGGATTAACGCTACCCCGATGGAGACCGACTTCGCCTCGAGTGACCATGCCAACGCGGCTTTTTCACACTTGGAGTCTTCGGTGTTTACTGGCACAAACGGCTTTTACCAGGCGGGCGTAGGCGGCCGTTTTAACGGCAAAGGTGATCTGGAAGCTTCCGCTCTGCCGAGTTCGGTAATGGCCGTGGCCGAAGCCAACTATGGCCGCGTTGACGAGTCGCTGCGTTACGTGCTGGCTATCGCCCGGCAACTCGACCTCGAGCAGCCCGGAGCACTGCCCGAACAAATGCCCAGCCCGGATTACATCCTCTACCCATTCCAACCATTGACCCGCCGTGCGATGGTGATGCAGGCCTGGTCCTCGTATGGGGTGCTCTACCCCATCGTACACTGTTTTTTGGGCGTTCAGCCGCAGGCGCCCCAGCGGCTCATTGTCGTGGTTCCGCAGCTGCCCAGCAGCCTCCCCCGGTTGAGCATTCAGGACTTGCGGATCGCCGACAAAAACCTGGCGGTAGCAGCCCAACACCAAGATAAATTGTATATAACCGAGGTAACTCTCCCGGCCGGCTATCGCCTCGAGATTGGTCACACCTTGCCTCCCAACGCAGCAATTGAATCGGTGACGCTTAACGGTAAGGATACCGCTTACGAGGTTCGTTCCACTCATCGAGGCCACGAGGTCGTCGCTCAGGTTGCCGACGCCGGTGCCTACCGCCTGGTGATCCGGACCCGCTAGCCTGCATCGCTCACAAATCTTTAGAGGATTTGTGAGCGATGCAGGCTCTTGAGACTTTTCAAACATCCTCTTAGAGTCACGCGAGCTTATAACCTAAGCAAGAGAGGTACACGCACGTGGCAATTGAACATAATCGTTTGGGAAAACATGGGGTCCTGGTGTCCAACATCTGTCTGGGCACAATGAACTTCGGCTGGCACACCACGCAGGAAGAAAGTTTCAAGATCATGGCCCGCGCCCTGGAGCTCGGCATCAATTTATTCGACACAGCTGACGTCTACGGCTGGGGCGGCGAGCAGGGTGACACCGAGGAGATCCTCGGACGCTGGTTTGCACAGGGCGGTGGTCGCCGGGACGCGGTCGTCCTGGCCACTAAGGTCTTCAATCCCGTTAAACGCAAAGCCAACCTGGCCGAGCCTAATACGGACCGCCGCGGCCTTTCAGCGTACAAGATCCGCAAACACTGCGAAGGCAGCCTGAATCGGCTCCAAACTGACCACATCGACCTTTACCAGATGCACCACGTGGACCGCGACTGCCCTTGGGATGAGACTTGGCAGGCCTTCGAGCAACTAGGAAATCAGGGCAAGGTGGTTTACGTGGGGTCCAGCAACTTCGCGGGATGGGACATCGCTACTGCCTGTCAGGAGGCTTCCAAACGCGGCTTGACAGGTCTGGCCAGCGAACAAAGCATCTACCACCTGAATAACCGCGTGCTGGAACTGGAGGTCATTCCCGCCTGCAGGTATTACGGCCTGGGATTGATCCCGTGGAGCCCGCTGGGTGGCGGCCTTCTGGGCGGAGCCCTGGAGAAGCTGGAAAGCGGCCGGCGTACCAGCGAAGAATCCCTGAAGGAAATCAACGAAAACCGAAACCGGCTGGAGCAGTACGAGGCTCTTTGCAAGAAATTGGGCGAACCTCCTGCTGCGGTGGCCCTGGCCTGGCTTTTGCACAATCCGGTCGTGACCGCGCCCATCATCGGTCCGCGTACTATCGAGCAGCTGGACTCCGCTCTGCGCGCCACCGAAATCAAGCTTGGCGAAGAAATCTTAAAAAGGCTCGACGAGATTTTCCCGGGCCCCGGGGGCGAAGCGCCGAAGGCCTATGCATGGTGACCTAGCCCACACAATTAGACGACATGAAGCTCCCCAAAATTATCTGTCCGCATTGTGCCGAGGCGATTCCACCTGAATTCGTCTTTGAATCGGTGGCCCGGCTTATTAAGGCGGCGCGACTGCCTCACGCCGCGCAGACCCCGCGTTTGGCTCACCATTTGAACTCGCCCTCCCCTGGCGCGAGTCCGCCCTCCCGAACCACTCGCCATAAATCGCGCTCTGAGAAGAGGCGATGACCAAGAAGGGTTGACATTCGTAACCATTTGGTTACGATGATTGTAACCAGATGGTTACCGTGAGACGCCGGCAACGCGACGCCGTGTTTCGGGCCATTGCCGATCCCACCCGCCGCGAAATCCTCGGGCTACTTCGCAACGGCGGGCAGACCGTCGGCGAGATCGCCCGGAATTTCCGTACGAGCCGTCCGGCGATCTCGAAGCACCTGCGCCTGCTGCGATCCGTGGGGTTAGTCGTCGCGGACCAATCCGGCACCGCGCGCATTTACCAACTAAACGCGAAACCGTTACGAGCAATCAACGATTGGCTCCGGGACTATGAAGCGTTTTGGAACGAAAATCTGCGCAGTCTCAGAAATTACGTGGAGGAGAATCGATGAATCCGACAAGCCAAATTGATACAATCGTCAAGGAAATCACGATCAAGGCCCCGGCGGCCCGGATCTTTGAGGCGCTCACCAATCCCGAACAACGCCTGAAGTGGTGGGGTGCCGAAGGGCAATACCGGGGGACCCACATGGAGTCGGACCTGCGCCCGGGCGGGAAATGGATGACCCGCGGCATCGGAAGAGGCGGCAAGCCCTTCAGCGTGCGAGGAGAGTATCGCAACATTGAACGTCCACGCTTGCTGGTTTTCACCTGGCTTCCTGACTGGGAAGAGCATGCGTCGGAGTCGCTGGTGCGCTTCGATCTGGATGAAAAGGACGGCGTCACGATGGTCCGGCTGACGCATACGGGCCTCACCAGCGAGAGCTCGCGAGCCCATCATCAAGGCTGGCCGCAAGTCCTGGCCTGGCTACAAGTATACGTTGAGGACGAGTGCTAGCCCGCAAAAATCATGCAAAAGTCGAGGCGACGAGCTCATTGCGGGCTAGAAAGCTCTTAAACAGACGCCTCCGCGTCTGTCTAAGAGCATGATTTTAAAATAGATGAATCGAAACAAACTGTTGTTAAATTCTTCCTCCCAAAAAGCAGCAGAATTGTCCGGCATAGCCGGAGGATTCTGCTGCCTGGGCCTGCATCGCTCACAAATCTCTGAAGATTTTTTGAGCGATGCAGGCTAGGGCTTCACGATCGTGACCTGAAGGCCAGACGACTTCGAGGCTGCCTCGATTGCGACCGGCACTTCCGCCAGCGGAAAGGCCTTTATTTCGATTGCGCCGAGATCCAGTAGCCCGGAGCGGACAAGTGCTAAGATCCGCCGGTAGGTGTCTGGCGGATACATGAAGTGGCCGATAATTTCCCAGTTGTTGCGCATCACTTCGCCATAATTCAATGGCAACGGCACGCTCATGCTGCCCATCAGGACCAAGCGCCCACCGCGCCGCAAGCTCTTTAATCCGGCCATCGACGCATTGCTATCTTGTGCTCGCCCGACCATATCAAATGTCAGATCAGCGCCACCTCGCGCCGCTAACTTTAATGCGGCTATGTCAGCGTCGACATCGCCCGAAAGTGCCACCGGCCGAACTCGCTTTCCATCAATACGAGTCAACTCCTGCAGGGCGGCCGCGTTGCGTCCGGCAGCGACGACCCGTTCTGCTCCGAGAGCGCAAGCGAGCAAAACTGCTGCGGATCCGAAAGAGCCGCTCGCGCCGATCACAACGATCACTTCGCCGGCTGTAAAACGACCGCGCAGCAAGCCGCCATACGGAACGGCCAGCTTACCGAGAGTTCCCAGTTCGTCCACTGATGCCGCAACGTCTTCTACAGCGGTAATGGCACTGCCAGGCGCAAGCGCGTACTCGGCGAGCGTACCGTCACGCCAAGCTTCGAGGAGTGGGCCAGAATCTGCGCTAATTCCAGTCAACCCACCTAACACCTGAGCCGGCTCAGGCACATTGTCTGCGGCCAGAATGTGCGGGGAAAGGAGAACACGTTGACCGGGACGAAAATGCCAGACATCGGCGCCGACGCTCACAATCGTGCCGACTCCGCTAGTGCCGGGCGTGAATGGGCCCGGCGGATAATGATAGTTTGCCAACCTACCCTCAAGATACTCTTTGAGATAACTCAGAATTGGGGCGGCCTCGATCTGCACGAGGACAGACCCAGCTCGAACAGTCGGCAAAGGGACCTCGGTAAAGGTGAACGCGCCGCCAGGTGCAGCGAGTCGCCACGCCTGCATCGAAGTTTTGGAAGTCATAGTTTTGATATAATACGACCTCCATCTGGATGAGAAGGGATAGTAATCAAGAACTCGAGAACTCAAGAATGCCGCAGTTGCAAGGCGAGAGAATGAACTTGTCGTGAATACCGAAAATTCTCCCGACGTCAAAGTGTACGGGCGAGGGCAGACGATGAAAGACTTTTGGCTGAACAGCTATTCCGGTCGACAAGAGAAATGGTCACTGGACGGTCACAGATGGGTCGCTGCTGAACCGAGAAGAAACGGGTATCAACTCTGGGGTTACCAGGACGACACGGCCGAGACCTTCTACCTCGGG
>JAFAJU010000382.1 GCA_019236035.1 Verrucomicrobiota bacterium
CACGCGCAAGGCGAACTCTGCGGCGTGCAATTCGCGTGTGCGCATCTGCACTCGATTTTCGGTTGCATCCCAGTCTTGAGCGGCGAGTGCGCCGGTTCGGTGGAGGACATCGGCTCGAGTAAGATCCTTATTAGCCAGATCGAGGGCGGCCCTGGCCCGATCGAGCTCCGCCTGACGCTGCAGCTTCGTTGCATCCGCGGCCTTTACGTGCGCTTCAGCCTCAGCTACCGCGCGAGCATCAAGAAATCCGGACATTTGTGGTTCGATGGTCGCGAGCACAGTTTTACCGCGCTCAATCGGAGCGCCGGGACGAAGTTCCACTCGGTTGAGGAACCCGGCAACGGGAGGGGAGATCACGTAACGATGCCGGATCCGCGTCTTGCCCTCTTCGAACACCGATACGATGAGCGGACCACGGGTAACGCGGGCGACCTCAACACGTATCGGTTTTGGCCAGAGTCCCACCACAATGGCAGCAAGGAGCCCCGCTCCGACAGTGTACGGGATGAGCCTTCGCCACCGATGACGTTGACGCCGGATACGGGACGCAGAGGATTGAGAAACAATGGGCTCTTTATTCATTCTCTGGCTTTCAAGACACCGAGGAGATCAAGGTTGCGAATGCGCCTGCTGACGACGGCAAATGACAGGCCCGATGAGAGAAAAACGATTAAAGCCGCGGTGGCATAAGTCTGCGCGGTAAGCACCAGAGGCAGACGCACCGATTCAGTGCTCGAGGCATGGACGAGTGCTTCTGCCAACCGGTTTCCAATAAAGAGACCGGCTGGAATAGCCAATAGAGTTAAGAGGGCGAGTTCACCAATCATGACGGTTGCTACTTCCCTTTGGGTGAAGCCTACAACGCGAAGCGTGGCTAGATCGCGGCCGCGCTCTGACAGAGCGATCCGTGCGCCATTATACACAACGCCAAATGACACGATGATAGCAAAGCCAAAGTAGATGGCCTGCATCGTGCCCATCATACCACCCGTCGTTCTGTCAAAGCTAAGGCGCGCGTCTCGAGTGATCGTAAAAGAGCCGATACGAGGAGACTTCCTTGCCTGGGAAAGGAGATCGTCCCATTGCGCGGGATCGACCGCGAGATGTGCACCGCTGACAGAGTTCCCTTCGCGCATGAGCCGGCGGAGCGCATCTATATCCATGTACGCGCCAACGCCGGCAAAATCAGTGATTGTTCCAGCGACGATGGTGTCGAACACGGGGCGCGTGTCTTCCTGCACTTCGACGTGAACCGTGTCACCCGGTTTGGCGCCGAGGATCTCCGCGAGTTTCGCGGAAATTAAGAGCCCGGAAGGCGGCAACGTGCGCGGTTTGCCGTTTTGATCGAGCAGGCGGTTGAGGCGTGCGTCCCGCGGAAGTCCAGTCACGGCAATCCGGCGCTCATGATGTTCGTGCCAGAGCCGTGCGGTCACGCTCCGGAACGGTTCGGCGCTTAGGACGCCAGGAAGGCTGCGCATGTCGCTCAAAGCACTCGATGAGCCCGGCTCGATCAGGCTGAGCGTTACGTCCTGCCGTTGGGCGAGGTCCCATTGAAAATCGATGAGATAGGCAATCCCGTCTCGTATGGCGCCCGGGACGATCGGTAGCCCCGTAGCAAAGGCCAGTCCGAGCGCGGTGAAGAATGCCTGCCACGGCTTGCGCTCGAGATTGCGCAAAGCCATGCGGAAAGCCGGTGGTACGAGCTTTTCCAAACCAAGCCGTTCAATCACCGAGGGGTTGAATTGTGCCGGCGGTTCAGGTCGCATAGCCTCAGCGGCCGGAAGTCTTACTGCTTGCCAAACAGCTCCGATCACACCGAGCAACGACGTGGCGGCGCTCACCACAAACGCCAAAAGAATTGCTGTCCAGTCTGGCCGGAAAGGGAGCGATGGAAAATGGAAAAACTGGCGGTAGAGAATCACAACCTGATTTCCCATCCACAAACCAAGCAGACCTCCGACGACCGTCGCGATCGAGACGATCACGAACGCGAATTTGAGGTAGTGCCATCCGACCTGACCAGACGAGTAACCGAATGCTTTGAGCTGGGCGATCTGTTCGCGCTGTAGCCGGACGAGCCGGGTGAGAACAGCGCTCGCCATGAATGCCGCGATGCTTAGGAAAACCGTAGGAAAGGCGACAGAAAATCCGCGCAAAACGCGCACTCGGTCGTCAATCTGCTTAGCGGAAAGATGATCGCTGCGATCATAGGCAATCAACCCGCCATACGGTCCCAGAATGCGATCCATCTCCGCCATCACCTCGCGTCGGTTCGCACCGGACGCTACCTCTGCGACCACGTTGTTGAATGCACCGTTAAGGGTCAGCGCGGTGGCGAGTGCGCGCTCGTTCATCCAAAAAACGCCAAAGCGACGGCTATCAGGAACACTCTCACCGGGTGGAGTCTCGTAAACGAACTCCGGCGACAGGCCAACACCAACGATGCGCAGGCGTTGGCGCGCACCGTGAATCGTGGCTTCGATCGTATCACCTGGATTAAACGCGTGTGCCCCGGCAAAGGCCTCCCCAACAACGACTTCGTTGTTACTGCCGGGCTCAGGCAACCGCCCGGTACGCAAGAAAACCAGATTCAGCTGCTGAGGGCGGTCCTCCGGAATCGAAACGATCTTTCCATCCGCAGGTTCTTTCACCCCAGGCAGGTCGAGTATGACTGAACCGGTCACACGAGTGTCTACGGCTGCGATCCCTGCAATTTCAGCTAAACGCGAACGCAGCGCATTTGGGGCGCGCTTCAAATCGCAGAAGACATCGGCAAAGCGGCAGCTGGTATAGTATGCGTCCCGCGCTGACTCAAGCGAAACGATGAGGCTGCGTGCCATGATCATCATGGCGAGACCGGATGCCATCACCAGCGCAACGGCTGTCGCCTGACCCTTCATATGGCCCAGATCGCGTATAAGCTTGAGATCAAGCGGATGCATGATGGTTACCAGGCTAGAGTGCAGACTTGCCGGCGCTCGCGATTTCGATGAATCCGGGTAATGCGACCATCGGAAAGATGCATCACCCGGTCAGCCATGTCCGCGATCACCGCATTGTGCGTGATAACGACCGCCAGCGTACCGAGTTCTCTGTTCACCCGCGCAATAGCCTCAAGCACCGTAATACCGGTCTTCACATCGAGCGCACCGGTTGGCTCGTCACAGAGGAGGACCTCCGGGCGTTTTGCTATCGCGCGAGCAATCGCCACGCGTTGCTGTTCGCCGCCGGACAGCTGCGACGGGAAATGGTCCATTCGATCGCTGAGTCCGACCATCGCAAGGGCCTCTTCCGGTCGCATGGGGTTCCGCGAGATCTCCGTGATCAGCTCCACGTTCTCGCGGGCCGTGAGGCTCGGGATAAGATTATAGAATTGAAATATGAATCCTACGACCTCGCGCCGGTATTGCGTGAGGGCTCTCTCATCGGAATGGGTGAGATCTTCGCCGCGATAAGTAAGCGTTCCTTCCGTTGGCACATCCAATCCGCCAAGGATGTTCAACAACGTGGATTTACCGCTACCGGAAGGGCCAAGCAGCACGACAAGTTCTGCCTCGAAAAGATCGAGATCAACGGCGCTTAACGCGCGTACCTCGACATCGCCGGTCGAGTAGACCTTACTGAGATCGCGCGCACGAAATAGTGGATCGCGCCCCTCGCCAAGGTTGGGCGGTTCGCAGCTGAGCGTGGGGACTTCTGGAACGGCAATTTGCATTCTGTGCGGTAGCTAAGGGTTTGCTCATCTCGCAGAGTTTTCTTCGGTGCCCGGCTTGTCTAAATTCCGCAACGCGATCTGCATTTTCTCAGCCATCGAGATCAGCAGAGCACGTGCCGCCTTGCGATTCCGCGGCTGAGCTGGTGTCAAGGCGCGCTCAAGGAGAAGACCCCAGGCGCGAATGACTTCCTCAAAACCAACTTTCTTCTCGGCGGGAACGACTTCATCACCGGCGATCAGCCCGTAACCGGTCACGCTTATAAGATAGGCCAGCGTTGAAGCCGAGATATCGTCACGCACGATCCCGGCTTCCTGTAACTGAGTGAAAAGCTCGGCTCTCATCGAGATGGCTAACCCAAAGAACTCTTTGTCCCGCCGCAGAAAACTTCCGAAAACGCGCTGGTCCCGGATCATGAGCGCCTTGACGAAAGGATTAGCGTCTACGGCCGCCAGGCTATGTTGGACCATCCGGGCGATGCTCAAGTTTTCGGGGTCTGCTTTAAGCCGGCGTAACCAATCTTCTATGTAACGCGCGAATTCCCAGTGTACCACCGCCTTGAAAAGGGCGTCCTTATTTGGGAACTCGAGATAGACCGCCCCCTTGGAGATCCCGGCCTGACGAGCGATATCGTCCATGTTCGTCTTGTCAAACCCCCAACGCGAAAACAGGGCACCGGCCGAATCGAGCAATCGCTCGCGCCGGTTAGATAGCTGGAGCGCGGTCACCATGCGGACAATATGACTGATTTAGCCCATTTAGTCAAATGGTCAAACCGTTCGCCTCTTGTGGCAGGACGA
>JAFAJU010000028.1 GCA_019236035.1 Verrucomicrobiota bacterium
TCGAACCGAGGGAAAACTCTTCCAGCAAGTGCAAATGGTGGGGATGGGCTCCAGGAATTCTTGACTCCGGATTTTATGATTTAGATTTCTGTTGCTTAACCGAAGATTGCAGTCTAACGCCGTATCAAAGTCCTCATGAGCAACCGACGAGTCGTTATAACCGGTATTGGAGTGGTCTCGCCCCTAGGAAGCGATCTGAAATCGTTTTGGGAGAATCTGGTGAATGGCAAGAGTGGTATTCGTCGGATTACCCAGTTCGATGCCTCTACCATTGACTGCCAAATTGCAGGTGAGGTCGCGGATTTCAATCCATCATTGTATTTCAAGAATCCCAAGGACGTCCGGCGCGCCGATCGGTTTGCACAATTCGCAATGGCATCTGCTAAGCTGGCGCTCGAAGACAGCGGCCTGGACCTGGAGAAAGTCGATCGCAGCCGATTTGGTGTACTCGTAGGAAGCGGAATTGGGGGCCTTAAGACTCTCGAAGATCAACACACGGTTCTCATGAACAAGGGTGCTTCCCGAGTCTCTCCATTCATGGTCCCGATGATGATTGTGAACATGGGGAGCGGCCTGATCTCGATGGAATACGGCCTGGAGGGTCCCAACTTTTCGATTGTAACCGCTTGCGCAACAGCGGCTAACTCAATTGGAGAGGCCTGGCGGATGATCCGATACGGGGACGCGGACTTCTTTCTGGCGGGCGGATCGGAAGCCGTCATTTGCCCGCTGGGAATAGCTGGGTTTTGTTCGATGCGGGCGATGAGTACTCGGAATGAAGAACCTGAGAAAGCGTCGCGACCGTTCGATCGAGACCGGGACGGATTCGTGATGGGCGAGGGCGCTGGAATTCTCGTTCTTGAGGAATACGAAATAGCTAAGGCCCGCGGAGCGCGTATCTATTGTGAACTGGCCGGATACGGCCTTACCTCAGACGCGTATCATATGACCTCCCCACGGCCGGACGGCCTAACCGTCGCTCGCGCAATGCGATTGGCCCTGGAGTACGCCGGCGCGAACGTGACTGAAGTGGACTACATCAACGCGCACGCCACTTCTACGGTGGTCGGAGATATTTGCGAGAGCAATGCGATCAAGCTGCTGGCGGGCGATCACGCAAAGAACGGGCTTTTAGTCAGTTCCACAAAGTCGATGACCGGGCATTTGCTCGGGGGCGCCGGAGGTGTGGAAAGTGCCGTCTGCGTCCTCGCCATCAAGCACGCGCTTGTTCCTCCGACGATCAATTTGGACAATCCGGATCCGCAATGCGATTTGGACTATGTTCCAAAGGTGGCGCGGGAAAAAGGTGTTCGGTTGGCGCTGAATAATTCATTTGGATTTGGCGGGCACAATGCAACGTTGGCTTTTCGCGCGTTACGGTAGGAGACGGCGTTAGGCTGATGCTCTCCTTTCAATAGCCTGACGCAGGGGGTGTCCCGCCCCGGGGTGGCGCCCCTCGATCAAGGGTGGGACCTCTGGGCCGCACGGCAAAGCTTGGAATCGGTTTCTACTTGAACAAACACGTACTGCTGCTACTCGCGACCGCGATCCTCTGGTCTTTGGGCGGCGTGCTCATAAAATCCATCGACTGGACGCCAGTCGCGATAGCCGGTAGCCGGAGCTTGATCGCGGCGCTCGCCATCAGCCTCGTGATGCCCGGCGTTATTCAGAAGATCTCATGGCAGTCAATCCCGGGAGCAGTTGCCTATGCTGCAACGGTTATTCTTTTTGTTGTTGCCACGAAACTCACGACGGCCGCTAACGCGATTTTTCTTCAATACACGGCGCCAATCTACATCGCGATGATCGGTCCCTGGTTTTTGCGCGAGAGCACGGAGTGGCAGGATTGGCTGCTCATCCTGCTCGCCCTGGCTGGGGTTGCGCTTTTCTTCCTCGATCAACTCAGTCTGCAGGGTCTCTCAGGCATAGTGGCTGCGCTCGGCAGCGGTTTTTCTTACGCTTGGCTGGCGATTCTCATGCGTCACCAGCGAGCAGGGTCGCCCGAGGCGGTCGTACTCTTGGGCAACGTGTTCACTCTCCTGTTTGCGTTGCCTTGGATGTTTCCCGTCATAAAAATCGAGCAGAACGGTCCCTGGTTACTTCTGCTGGGCATTGTACAACTGACCATTCCATATCTGATTTATTCTGTAGCGATTCGGCATGTCCGGGCCCTCGACGCGTCCATTATCAGCATCATCGAACCAATCCTAAATCCAATCTGGGTGATGCTCGTCACGAACGAACGCCCATCATTCTGGTCGATTGTAGGAGGGTCCATCGTGTTGGCCACCTCGTTCACCAGAAGCCTGATCTCCTCTCGGGATGGACGTCA
>JAFAJU010000073.1 GCA_019236035.1 Verrucomicrobiota bacterium
GGGGTCGTCTCGCAGAAAAAGCAATCCACCGTGTACCTTGGGATGGAGCGTTTTGACGCGTCCGCCTAGAATCTCTGGAAACCCTGTAAACGTTTCGATCCCGATGTGCGCGATCGACTCGCTTTTCAGTAGAGCTGCAGTGCCCCCCGTCGAAATGATCTCGACACCCATTTCGCTGAGCCGGCGAGCGAACGCCACAATCCCGGTCTTATCCGAAACAGAAATCAGAGCACGATTGATCTTCATAAAGCGGAGAAGATTAACAGTTTCTCATTTCTCGTCTATCCCGCAAAAATTCTCTTGCATTATACTAACCAGTCAACTAAGTTGCCCACCGTGAGGCGAGAAGGCGATACCAAACTGAAACTCTTGAACACCGCAGTCGATCTGATTTGGGAAAATAGCTACGGATCAATCAGCGTCGACGACATTTGCAATCGAGCGGGCGTCAATAAAGGAAGTTTCTATTACGCTTTCAAGTCCAAGTCCGACCTGGCCGTCGCTGCCTTTGAAAATCATTGGAATAAGAAGCGCTCGCTCATGGACCAGATTTTCTCTTCTCAGGTTTCTCCCCTCGAGCGCCTGGAAAACTACTGCGATCGCGTCGCTCAAGATCAATTGGAAAAGTACGATAAGATCGGAAAGCTCTGTGGTTGCCCTTTCTCTTCAGTAGGATCCGAGTTAAGCACCCAGGACGAAGGGATTCGCAAAAAGGCGCACGAGCTCTCGGAGCGATCGATGAAGTATCTCGCCGCTACCCTACGCGACGCTGCTGCCGAAGGCACGGTGGAGGTTAAGGACCCCGTGGAGCTGGCGCGTCAAGTGTTTTGTTACGTGACCGGGCTAATCATGCAGGCCAAGATCGAGAATAATCCCGCCATTTTGAAGTGCTTGAAGGAAGGCGTTTTTCGACTTCTGGGAGTTAAGCCGGTGGGGACGGTTTCCTCGGCGGTATAGGGCAAAAATTTTTTTTGCACTCACTTTTGACTGACCAGTCAGGACAAACTCTAGACAAAATATGAATACCAAAAGGTTTCCTATGAATAATCTGTTGCCGGAAAATCGGCTCGAATGTTCCGCTGCAGCGATCTCTGAACGGCTCTTTGAGCGGCCGATGACCTTTGCGGAGTTAGCCGAGCTATCCGAAAAATGTGACCTGTGGAGCGTCAAGGAACGCGCACCCGAATGGAATAAGCGCCCGCTTACTTTCGTCGTTCCAGCGGTCCAACTGGTCGCCTCGATTTCGCGCTTTGTCGAGTAAACGTTCTCTGAACTGAACACTACTGCCCGTGCACTCGATTTTAAAGGTTGCGTCTGCCGTTTTCTTCCTTGCTCTCAGCGGCGGTGTTTCGGCAGCTGGAGTTGCCAATCAGGAGCTCCGGCTCCAGACCGCCGCCGACACTGATTGGGAGTTCCGGCAGCTGGTCAACAATTACCTTCGGGCCTGGAGCCCTGGCTGCAGGAAGTTTGACATAGGACTTGCCACGCAGTTTTACGAAAAGACGGGTCGATTTTCCGGTTATCACTTCCTCGCGCCGCTGGAGGGTCCGGTCGGCTGGGAGCGGTATGGTTCCGAAATGGCAAAGGTCATGTCTGATTTTGACCAATACACCATTCTACCGAACGAAGACGATTTCCGGTTCAGCCATGATGGAACGCACGTTTCGACCGCGATCTCGTACCGCGTGGTTGGAAGGAATCGCGAGGGCAAGAACTTGGATACCCGCGCCAGAGTCTTGTTGGTTTGGGAGCGCGTCAATGACCGCTGGCTCATCTCCCGCGAGGAGGTCACGTCCATCCTGAGCGAATCCACCGCCGCCCGGTGAGCTGCCCGCAGCGCGGTTCACGCACAGAAGAATCGTGCTCGCTATCCTCTTCGATTTCTCTGGAGGGTAGGACGATCTATGGCCCCGGCCTTTCGGGTTTCAGCGCCGAAGGCGCGATGTCAAGGAAGCCTAGCCCGCAATGAGCTCGTCGATCCTACCAGCACGTGATTTTTGCGGGCTAGGCTTTCTTGACATCGCGCCTTCGGCGCTGAATCCCGAAAAGCGAAGCCATAAATGGCTAAAATCCTGGGCGCCGCAAGCAACGCTCCTCCGGGTCCCGTTCGCGGACCCAAACTGGCTTGCACCTGACTTATCGGAAGCTCACGACTTCAGTATGACCGTTGGCATGTCCGACGACCGAATCGGTTGCTATCCCAATAAATAATCCATGTTCAACAACTCCGGGAATCTGGCTCAACTCTGCGGCCAGGTTGTCTGGGTCCGGGATTTCTCGTAGATGACAATCGAGCAGGTAGTGACCACTGTCGGTAATGAGCGGCTTTTCCAGTCCGCCGCGCAAGTCGATTTGGACGTCAGATAACCCCGCATCCTTAAACAGGTTTCGCAGATTTCGTTCGGTGCTACGCCACGCAAATGGAATCACTTCGACCGCTAACGGAAACCGACCGAGGTGCTCGACCACTTTGGATTCGTCGACGATGGCGACCATCTTTCGTGACGCATAAGCGACGATTTTTTCCCACAGCAAGCTCGCGCCGCCTCCCTTGATCATGCGACCTTTGGCATCGATCTCATCAGCGCCGTCGATGGTCAGGTCCAATTGGTTCACGTCGTTCAAATCTGCCAGGGGAACACCGACTTCTTTGGCCAGGTCGCCGGTGGATCTCGAGCTCGGCACTCCGGTCACGCGGAGACCGCTCCCGACACGTTCACCCAGGATCCGAACAAACCATCGCGATGTCGTTCCTGATCCAAGTCCAATTGTCATTCCGTCGCGGAGGAAGGTCTCGATAGCCTTGGCGGCTGCGGCGCGTTTAGCCTCATCCTGTGCAGAGGTTGCTTGCATATGATGTTCTGAGCAGATTTTGATGGACAGTATACGACGACGACTGATCTAAAGCGAAGAGATAGGAAAAGAACATGAAGCCGAGCCATTCATATTTCTCTTTACACTGTGCAGCAGCAGCAGCGACCGCTCTGTTGTTCACCATGGTTCTTGCGCACAGCCAGTTCGTCGCTACCAACGGTCAAGATAATGGGAAATCCAAGAGCCTGAGCGGTATAACCAGCGAAAGTGAGACCAGGCGAGTTCAACTCGCTCTTCGACGGCTGGGATACTACACAGGCGCGGTGGATGGTTTTATGGGTCAAAAGACACAGGTTGCGATCGCAAAGTTCCAGGTGGACCATAACCTGCCGGTCAGGCCCAAGATAACGCACTCTCTCTTAGTTTCACTTGGGCTGGAACGGGGCCGC
>JAFAJU010000260.1 GCA_019236035.1 Verrucomicrobiota bacterium
AACGCCCGAGAACGCCGGGAACGCCCGAGAACGCCGGGAACGCCCGAGAACGCCGGGAACGCCCGAGAACGCCGGGAACGCCCGAGAACGCCAGGAACGCCCGAGAACGCCAGGAACGCGCGAGAACGCGCGAGAAGGCGGGGAGCACGCGAGAACGCTGAGAACGCGCGAAGACGCACGGCAATCGCAATGCCAAACAAAAAAACAAGGCTATCGATTCTTAGGCGTCATATACGTCGCTCGCCATTCATCCGTTCGCATCCGTTCTCGGCGCTCTCGCGCGTTCCCGGCGTTCCCGGCGTTCTCGGCGCTCTCGCGCGTTCTCGGCGTTTTCAGCGGCGTTCTCGGCGATTTCACCCCATCCCCTCAATATCCACGTAGCGCACGAGACTCGCCAGGGTGGGCCAGCCGTCATGATGCCAGGTCAGTGGCGGATTTTGCATTTGACCGATCCGGCAGACGCGTTGTGCGCCCAAACGGATCGCTTGTCTCACGGACTCCAGATTGACTGGATGAAGCCCAATGGTACTGATCTGCGGCCGAATCGGAGCCACCGCGGATTCGAGCTCGGACGGCATCGGCTTAACAAAGATAGTTCTGTGCAATGGATTCGCGGCCGGCGCGGAACCCGGGTCGTGGATCACGACCCAGTCCAGTGTGCCCGTGCTTTCCCAAACGACAACGCCAGGTTCGGTGGCGGCGCGAAATTTCCATTCCTCACGACAGCCTCTCAGAGCAGCGGCAATCTCGTACCCTCGCCGGGTCGCCGGACCGGCAAGGCAGAGCTCTCCGAGGTGCTTGGCGAGCAGTGAGGCGAAGCCCTCGGAATCGCCAGCCACATAGTAGAATTGCGGAGATAGACAACCCAACTGGTCGAATACAAACACATCGCGAGCTGCGCCGTCGACCACCATTTGATCATATGAACCCCTGATCAGGCCGAAACTGATTCTATGCCCGTGCGCTAGCAAACGTTGCGTTGGCAGGAGCCGTTGTGAGAACTCCCGGACCGTTTCATCGGAGCCGTATACTACGACCGCCTCTGCGTCTCGTGCCCAACTTGGGTCCAGCTGAACGGCCAGCTCCGGCCTTAACGCCGGCGGCAATCGAAGGGCGAACTCGTCAACTTCAGGCAATCCTCCCTGTGGCAATTTTATCCGGTTTTTGGCGCCCACAATGATACCACGAATAAGGCTTTGCAGAGCAGCATGCGGAGTGTTTCCGCTGACGACATGAAGAATAGGACTGAGCGGCTGGGCTAAACAGTGCTGCCGTCCGTATTCAGGCGGCTCAGGTGGCTCGCCTTCGCGCAGAAGATCACCAAGCTCCAACTTTATCCACCGCAAAATGTTTTCCGCGGTCAGGTCTCCCAGCCAGGGGTAATCCGCGGCAGCCGAGGCGACGGCCCCGATTCGGTCAGCAAGTTTCATCTGACCATCAACCTCGAACAAGCTGCAGGAGTTCATCCATAGCACGCGAACAACCGCGCGGTAACGCTCCCGGATCGCGCCCGCGCAGCAGGAAGCCGCCATCTGCCTGGGCAATCGCCAGGTCCTGGGTCTGTATAGCCAGAACGGACCACAGGTTCGCCAGATCAAAAATCCGTAGCAACCCCCGCTCGCCCGAGGGTGCTTCCTCATTTGTATTGGGGTCAATGATTAGAAATTTCATCCAGGGTGGGGCTCGATGGGGACGGTTGAGACCGTAGGAATAGAATTGCGAGCTGAGCTCGGTCATCCCGTATTCATTCCAGAGCGAGTCGGTAGTGATTCCAAATTGCCCGCAAAGCCGGTCATATAGTTCGCGCTTGGCAACGTCGCGTCCACTTCCCTTGAATCCACCCGTTTCCATGGCAATGCTCCCTGGCGGCAATTCGACCCGCAGGTTTGGGGCCTGTTCCATCAGATTCAAGAACGCCAGCGCTGTGCCGAATAGGGTCAGAGGCTTTTCACGGTCGCTGAGCCGGTCCTTGAGCCGGTCGATTTCAAGACATCCATTTCTGGTTATAAAAAAGCACTCCCGCTGAAAATCGGTCAGGAAGCCGCCCATTCGGCAAAGCGACGAAAACGGCGCATCATCGGGGTGTTGCAGCAACGCAACAAAATTGTGCCGCGGCAGCTGAAAGAAATCCCAACACCGTTGGACGGCGGTTTCGTACAATCGCAACGACTGGAAAAAATGTTTTCCGTAACCCTCTCCGGTCGTGCCGCTTGTCCGGAACTCCGCGCGGGTCTGCTCGATCGGGAAAGATCGGAGTTCAGCATGTTTAAATGCCTGCTGCGGCACGCCGGGAATATCCTTCCAAGAGGCGATCCGTTGCGGCGTCCCGAGAAACTCGCAATAACTCGCGTAGACGGGATTCTTACGTCGCTGATGTTCGAAAACGGTCAGGGCTAACGGTTCGAACTTGTCATCCGATGGCTCACTGAGAAATCGCAGAATTTCTGTTTCGAGGGACCCAATCATTCTCCAATAATTTTAACCAAAACGCGCTTGCGTCGTTTGCCGTCGAATTCGCCGTAAAAAATTTCTTCCCAAGGGCCAAAATCAAGTTTTCCTTTTGTGATAGCTACCACAACCTCACGACCCATGACAGTACGTTTGAGATGTGCGTCGGCGTTATCCTCAGCGCCGTTGTGCGCGTATTGCGAATGAGGTTTCTCCGGTGCGAGCTTTTCCAGCCAGTTCTCAAAGTCTTGATGAAGCCCTGATTCATTGTCGTTGATGAAAACGCTCGCGGTAATGTGCATCGCATTCACCAATGCGAGCCCTTCGGCAACGCCGCTTTCCTGAACGCACTGCTCAATCTGCGGTGTGATTCGAAAAAACTGCCTCCGTTGCTTGGCCTCGAACCAAAGTTCCTTTCGGTAGGATTTCATAACACAGTCTCCTAACCTAAGAATTCACTGGACTAAAGGTTTCCCTATAATATCAATCGTTCGTTCCCAACATCATGAAGTGCCACGAAATCTTCAGCAGACTTTCGCCTGAGCTGACGAATGAAATTTTTGCGCACCTGATCGAGCACGAGAAGCCGGTCTATAAGGCGATGATCCAGAACATTGCGACGCGCCGGAAACTGCGACCGGTTTTTATCGAGCGCAAACCGAAGAACGAACGGCACATTTGGTTGAGGCAAGCGCTGTCAATGAGAGGAGCCGATGACATTGCCACTCAATTACTCCAGATCTGGTTGCTCGGCGCGCACCGGCAGATGATTTGCGACTTTCTTGATTCGTTGGGTATAAAGCATGATGGGAAAGGCGTCGTCGACAGTCTGCCGGCTGAGCCTTCGCGGGAAGCATTAACGGACACCATCACAAAACTCCTGGAGCGTCGTTCAGCCGAGGTCGTGGCCGTTTACCTTCATGCTTTTCAAGCCATGGACGAAACAGGCTGGTCTACGCTGGATGAAGTTCTGGCCAATGACGCACGGGTTGCGTTAGGTTAGCATCAGATCATAACAATCAATATTTACTGCGCCGGTAGGGCGAGGCTCCGCCCGAGCCGCGGGGCATGACGCGGTACGCCGTAGGCGAACCGTCTCGGTTTGCTAAGTTCCGAAGAGTGCAAAGCGGGACGCTTCGCCTACTCTGGGTCGCGCGCCGCGGCTCGGACGGAGCCTCGCTCTACCGGGAGCCTCGCCCTACCGGCGGTTGCCTCCCAGTTGAACCCACTCTGATTTATGTGATGCTTCGGAGTTAAGGCAATGGATAAAAAGCCTTCGATCTACAACCTTACGCTGCCGGAGCTCGAAACCTGGTTTTCGGCCCGGGGCGAACCCGCCTATCGGGCGGCCCAGGCCTTACACTGGCTTTATCAGAAGAGGAATGATCGATTTCAGGAGATGTCTGATCTATCGGAAAAATTGCGAACCGAGCTCGGCCTTGAGTTCACGCTGGAACCGCTCCGTTGCGTCCGCACAAACGGTTCACGTGATACGACCCAGAAGTTTCTTTTTGCCCTCAGGGACAACAGCTTCATTGAATCAGTTTTGATCCCGGCAAGCCCGGCACTCTACGGTTCCTCCTCAGACCGGAAGACCATCTGTATTTCTACGCAGGTTGGTTGTGCTTACGGATGTAAGTTCTGCGCCAGCGGACTGGAAGGATGGACCCGAAATCTGGAGCCCGGAGAGATTGTTGAACAGGTTCTCCGGGTTGAGGCCCTGAGCGGCGAGAAGATCAACAACATTGTGTTTATGGGGATGGGAGAGCCTTTGGCCAACTACGAAAATCTTTTGCGGGCAATTGAGGTTATCCGAGCGCCCTGGGGTGTCGGTATAGGGGCTCGGCATATCACAGTTTCAACGAGCGGACTAGCGCCCAGAATCCGTGATCTTGCGGATCAACCGCTCCAGATCCGCCTGGCGGTCTCGTTGCACGGAGCGACCGACGAGGTGCGCCGGCAGATTATGCCGATTAATCGCAGATTTAATGTCGCCACATTGATCGACGCATGCGCATACTATTGTGAAAAGAAAGGCCAGCGGATTACGTTTGAATATATCTTGATCGAGCAGGTGAACGATCAGCTGGATCAAGCTATCGAACTAGCGAAGCTGGCAAGAAGGCTGGACGCGAAAGTGAATCTGATTCCGTACAATGCCGTCCAAGGTTTGAGCTGGAAGCGACCTTCGCGAG
This sequence comes from Verrucomicrobiota bacterium, assembly GCA_019236035.1. Lineage (GTDB taxonomy): Bacteria > Verrucomicrobiota > Verrucomicrobiia > Chthoniobacterales > JAFAMB01 > JAFAMB01. The sequence goes on from JAFAJU010000260.1 coordinate 4,644, forward strand.
CGCGGCAGCAGGCTTTTTTGCGCGCTCTCCGGACGAGCGCGGTGGATGCCACCATCCGCACGGAAAAAGGGCACGACATAGACGCAGCTTGTGGTCAACTTCGGCTCCAGACAATGCGAGACAAAAACTTTGCAGGTTCCGGCAACCTGAGATAAAGGAACGGCGTATGGCTGATTTCTACGATGAGCCAGAACGAGCTTGGGACGAGTACGATTGGGAACGATTTCTGCAACAGCAGGATAGCAAGACAGAACGCTATATGGAGCTGTTCGAGAAATACATCGATGACCCGAATCGTGATCAGATCATCGCCCAGGAGATGGGGTGGACGCACCTCCTCGATCAGCCGTCGGAAGAAATCGAAGAAATCGAGTTTGAGCCTGATTTTGAGGTGGACGACGAGGGGGAGGAGGAGACCCAGGAAGTTTTTGAATCGCATCCTCTCTATCAAAATGCTTTTTCATTGACCGTCTGGATCGATCAATTGTTCGACGAAGTGCCCAATGCGGCTTCGAGCCCGATCGGCGTTAAGCTCGCGTCGCATGTGGCCGTCGCCAGCGCGAAACTGGCGGCGGCGTTAAGCGACCATGAAACCGAGGAAATCGGCATGACTATCGCTTACCTCAAGCGGGCCCTCAGGGCTATTTCGACCGCAATTGAGGCGGCAACACAGATGAGTCACGACGGCAGTCTGAAAGCTCGGCAGTTTGAGGAGCTTTACCACCGGCTCTTTCAGGTTCGGGACAGCATCATAGTCATGATGGGCGATCTTCGGGCGGAATGGCGCAGGCGTTACGGTGCTTAAAAAAATTCGCAACAACCGGGAGTTTGCCGTTGAATGAAGTAGGCGAGCGTGCGTCTAACCTAGAGGCGGGTCACAGTCCTATCGATGCAGTTGAACCAGACGATGTCGAATTGGTGAAGCGGTGTCAGGTTGGAGATTCGAGCGCCTTTAATGATTTGGTCACCCGTTACCGGAATAAAGTTTTTACGATGGTGTACGGGATGGTCCAGAACGAGCAAGACGCTTGGGATCTCGCTCAGGAGGGGTTCCTGAAAGCCTGGAAATCAATTCACCGTTTTAAGGGTCAATCGTCGTTCTATACCTGGCTGTATCGGATCATGACCAACGTGACGATCGATTCGCTTCGCCGGAAAGGGATTCATGGCGAAACCGAATTTGACGATAGGATTGCTCCCGCAAACGTGGAACCGGGCTCTCGAACTACCCCTTCGGATGTCCCGCTGCCACACAAAAAACTGGAGCAACGCGAAATTCGACAACGTATTGATGAAGCCATTGGCAAACTTTCGCCTGAGCATCGCGCAGTGATTGTGATGAAGGAGATAGAAGACTTGCAATATAGTGAAATTGCCGAAATTCTTAGTTGTTCCCTCGGCACTGTAATGTCGCGATTATTCTACGCCCGGAAAAAATTGCAGATCCTGTTGCGTGACGTGTATGAAAACCTTTGAGGAAAAGTTCAC
>JAFAJU010000276.1 GCA_019236035.1 Verrucomicrobiota bacterium
GGAGCCGGACCGACCCATCGTTTTCTGGAATCGCTGCCTCATCAAACGATTCGTGGCGATGTCCGGCTGACCGAGCAAGGTGAAACCATTGCTCAGAAATACGGGAACCGAAGCACGGCAACCTACAACCTGGAACTGCTTTTGGCGGGGGTAACCGGGATAACTTTACGCCAACGGAACATTCGGGAACCTGTGGATGACGCGGCGTCGCTGGTGGGTGATCTCTCGGATTTCAGTCGTGAGGCGTACCGGGGGCTTTTGAAAATGGAGGGGTTTATTGACTTCTTTCGATCAGCGACACCGATCGACGCGTTGGAGTTAAGCAGCATCGGTTCTCGGCCGAGCCGGCGGACGGGCCAACGATCATTAGCAGATCTTCGGGCGATCCCCTGGGTGTTCAGCTGGACACAATCGCGCTATTACCTACCCGGGTGGTACGGGATTGGGACGGCTTTAAAACGGTTACAAGGTATGAATGCGCCGGGATTCGCGCAGGTTGTGGAGTTACGGCTGAGTTCGCCGTTCCTGCGATTTGTGCTGACGAACGCGGAGACGAATCTGGCGAGTGCCGAGCGAACGCTGATGGAAAAGTACGCGTCATTATGTCCTCCTGATAAACAAGTTGAGTCCGTTTTTAATCGAATAATGGAAGAATTTGATCTGGCGCAGGCGATGCTCAAGGAGGTTTTGGGAGGGGATTCTGCAACGCGGCGGCCGCGATTTACGATGACCCATCAGATTCGAGCGGACGCTCTCTTGGCACTGCATACTCAACAGGTGACGCTTTTAAGAGATTGGCGAACAGCGTCTGCGACTGATGACACCAAATCCGCTGATCGCTTGTTTGTTGACTTACTGGTTTGTATCAATGCGATTGCCAGTGGTCTGAGAACCACAGGGTAATAGTCTAAGGCGCCGGAGCCGCAACCCAAGGCGAGGCGCGTGATTCGGAGAGGGCCTGCTCTGTGGCACCCCGTTGGCGCCCACAAGGCCAAGGTGAAACTTGGCCCTACCAGATCGTTTGGACAAGGGACACGCTTCGTCGCCGTCCTAGCTCGTTGACGTCTGTTCGCGTTCGTTGTTTACTATACGAACGCAGGGGAGCCTCTGGCTGAGAACTCCGAAAATAATCGGAGGACCCTTTGAACCTGAAACGGTTAGTACCGTCGCAGGGAGCAACCTCCAGAGTGGTCCTCGGATTTTATTGCTATGACCACAACTGATTCATCGTACCCCAACAGCCGTCGGATTTACGTTAAGGGCAACATTCATCCAAACGTGAGAGTGAGTTTGCGGGAGATCAAGCAAACTGCAACGCGGTTGCCGGACGGCAGGACCGAAGAGAACGCAACTGTAGCCGTATACGATACCAGCGGCCCTTGGGGTGACCCGGACTTTGGAGGCAAGGTCGTCGAGGGGCTTCCGCCCGTGCGACGCACTTGGATCCTCGACCGTCGAGATGTCAAGGAGTACGAGGGACGTCAAACGCTTCCGGGTGACGACGGTTACTTGAGCGCGGGCCATGTTGAGAATGCCCTGCAGAATAACCGCCGCGGGAAGCTCGAATTATTTCCCGGCCTGAAGCGCCCTCCCCTGCGCGGCTCAGAAGGGCATCCCGTCACTCAGCTGTGGTATGCGCGACAGGGAATAGTCACTCCTGAAATGGAATATATTGCGATTCGGGAAAATCTGGGCGCCGAGCGACACCGCATGAGGGCGGGCGACGGCGAGTGTCGACGAGGGGGAATTCCGGACTATATCACGCCGGAGTTTGTACGAGACGAAGTTGCGCGTGGCCGGGCGATCATTCCGGCGAACATTAATCACCCCGAACTGGAGCCAATGATTATCGGCCGGAATTTCCTGGTAAAGATCAATGCCAATATCGGTAATTCGGCGGTGGCATCGGGTATCGAGGAAGAGGTGGAAAAGATGCGCTGGGCGACCAAGTGGGGCGCGGACACGGTGATGGATTTATCGACTGGGAAAAACATCCATGCGACAAGAGAGTGGATCATTCGTAACAGTCCCGTACCGATTGGAACCGTTCCGATCTATCAGGCGCTAGAGAAGGCTGGCGGCCGCGCGGAAGAACTAACCTGGGACATCTATCGGGACACGCTAATCGAACAGGCCGAACAAGGTGTCGATTACTTCACGGTGCACGCCGGCGTGTTGTTGCGCTTTATCCCGCTGACCGCGAAGAGGAAAACCGGGATTGTGTCGCGAGGCGGTTCAATCCTCGCGAAGTGGTGTCTGGCGCATCATCAAGAAAATTTTCTATACACGCACTGGGACGAGATCTGCGAAATCATGGCGGCTTACGACGTTAGTTTCTCGATTGGTGATGGGCTGCGGCCGGGATCGATCGCCGATGCAAATGACGAAGCGCAGTTCGCCGAACTCTTGGCTCAAGGCGACCTCACTAAGCGCGCTTGGGAACTGGGTGTTCAGGTTATGAATGAGGGCCCCGGTCATATCCCGATGCACATGATACGGGAGAATATGGAGAAACAGCTGGCATGGTGCCATGAGGCGCCATTCTACACGCTTGGGCCTTTAACAACCGACATCGCTCCCGGCTACGATCATCTTACGAGTGCAATTGGCGCCGCGATGATCGGTTGGTATGGAACCGCGATGTTGTGTTACGTTACGCCGAAAGAGCACCTTGGACTTCCGAACCGGGACGACGTGAAAGAGGGTGTGATTGCGTATAAGATCGCAGCTCATGCCGCCGACTTAGCCAAAGGACATCCGGGCGCACAGGTCCGGGACGACGCGCTGAGCAAGGCGCGTTTCGAATTCCGGTGGGAAGATCAATTCAACCTGAGCCTTGATCCGGAGCGAGCACGATCGTTTCACGACGAGACTTTGCCCCAAGAAGGGGCAAAAACGGCTCATTTCTGCTCGATGTGCGGTCCCCATTTCTGTTCGATGAAGATCACGGAAGATGTACGCAAGTATGCGGAGGAACACGGATTCAACGGGGCAGAATCAATCGAGGCTGGAATGCGTGAAAAGGCTGAAGAGTTTATACAGACTGGCGGAGAAATTTACCGATAGGAAACTACGCACCATGTCGACCGTCGATTTTTGGATATGCTCGTGAGAGTGACGCGAACTGTCAAGGCTCAGGGCTCTTGAGGTGGGCGCTATGGCTAGGGTCACGTCTTTGAGACGTGCTCCTAGCGACGCTGGCTACACTCTTCGCGAGGGAGCGACCTTGCGTCACAGCAAGACCCGGAGACATTTTGAGAACCACGAGTCCAGTTCCAGTCTGAGCGTCCTCTATGACTTTGGCTACTTGGCATGCTTCCAGACGGTGTGAACGGCTCCCGTAGCGATCGTCGATGTCGTGCTAAGTTCGTCGCCGGAGATGTTGAAGGATGTTTTGCGCTCGATCCCGTTCCAATTGGGGAATGTACAGCTCTCAATGCGGGTGGTAAAAGTCTTATCTGTCTCGCTCACCGAATAGGTGCCGAAGTAGGCAAAGCTTCCCTGCACGATCGCTTTATTTTCTTCTGGAGTTCCTGACCGACGATCGTTCGAGGCAAATTTGGGAAGATCCGAACGGGTAATGATGACCGAAAAGCGGCCGTCAGGGTCGAATGTCAATTGGCCTTGCGGATTGGGACCATAAAAATCGATTTTCTTGTCGTCCTGCTCAAGCTGGATGGAAACCATCGTCCACGTTCCCGCAAGGTTTTGGGCCGTCATCTGCGCGGCCGCCTCGTCACTCGGCAGAACAAATCCGAGAATCAGCGCTGATGCAGTAATCGCAGGTGAAATAAGGCTGTTCATGACGGTTCTTATTCTCGCGGCCGGAGGTCGTAGCCTAGCGCTTGCAATTAATTCGGGTTCACGCTACCGCGTTTAGGGAGCTTGACGACGGCGGCGGCCGCTAATCAGATAAACCGCCGCGCGTAACTCGAACAAAGGATCAGCAGACGGTTCGATGCCGTCCACTCGCGGGATAGGGTCGAAAATGATTTTCTTCTGTTCACGTAGGTTGTCTGGAAGGGGTGCTATGAGAACGATTCTGCCGAGGCGAATAAGGGGTCGGTCCTCCGGCCAGTGGACCGTGGCGTCGTCCACGATGTCGTCGTCGTTCGCCATCTGCGCAAGAATTTGGAAGCTGATCGGGCCCGCGGCGATCCGCTGGTTTAGCTCGTCGAAAAGGTAATTTGCATCTTTGGCCTTGGTAGTGGCGTCATCCAGATGTTCGATACCCGCGTCCGGCACGATCCGGTAGCGCCCATAGCGACTGACGCCATTGCCGTTGGTAAAGCGCAAGGCGGAAACACCGAAATAAGATTCTTTGGCAAAGCTGGCCGGACTTGGCTTAGGCGTTTGGACGAATGCGAGTGCTGCCGGATGGGTGCCCAGAAACGCTTCAATAGGCGAAGGCGAAGGTTTCGACGGATCACTCGCGGCCACGGCGCGTAAGAACTCCAGAAACTCTTGCCCGTTTCTAGTGGGGAAACCGTCCGTAGAATGGCTGACGATATCAGTGTGAACGTGTTCGGCGAGATTAAACCGGATGGCGAGCCCGCGGGGATTGGCATTCGGATCGTTATCCGGCAGGAGCGGAATCCCTGTGGAGTTGGAGAA
>JAFAJU010000350.1 GCA_019236035.1 Verrucomicrobiota bacterium
AGACGGCGAGCTCCACTCCCTGGGCCGCGACGCGGCCGATCGCTTCGCAAACGCGATCGACGGTACTGCTACCCGCGAGATCCGGAGCGATCTGAACTGCTGCTGCTTTGATCCGCTTCATGGATCAGCGGTTGAGCAGCAGGCGTACCGAGATTGGGTTGCGACGCCGAGATCTTTGTGCATATTGTTGCGCCGTTTGTTGAAGCATGATGCGCACATTGTTGCGCATGCGGAGAATCAGCTGGTGAATAATGTTCCGGTGAGGCAAATCCAGACAGTACGCATGGCGGAAATCGCCCAGCAGCTTGGGGTGGCGTCTTCGACAGTTTCACGCGCTTTGCGAGGCGATCCGCGGATTGGTGCGAAGATGCGGCGCCGGGTCGAAGATATCGCCGAGAAGATGGGTTATCGGCCCAATCCGTTGGTCAGCGCGCTTATGGCTAGCAGGCGCCGGCGCGGCGGGGTCGGCGAAGTGGACGTCATTGCGCTGGTGACAAATTACGGCGGACGCGAGAGCTGGCGCTCAAAAGAGGTTTGCCAATGGGAATTCGAGGGCATCGTGGCGCGGGCCGCCGCACTCGGCTTCCGGATCGAAATCTTTCCCCTGAGCGAGTACCATGGCGATCCGGCTCGGCTTGCAGGTACGTTGCGAGCGCGGGGAATTCGTGGTGTGCTGCTTGGATTTTCCCGCGAGGAAACAGAGCAGGTGCCGCTGCCGACGGAAGGCTTCGCGGTGGCCGGCCTAAGCGCGTACTTTCGCTGGGCGGCCGTGGATCGGGCGAACTTTCATGGATTCTACAATGTTCAGCTCGCGCTGGAGCAAATGTGGCGACTTGGGTACCGGCGGCCTGCGCTGGTGGTCCCGGAGTCAAATAACCAAATCTCCAACAATCTTTGGTCCGGTGCTTTTCTCGATTGGCAACGGCGCTTACCGAAACGGGACCGCTGCGAGTCTTTTATTCCGGCTGATGCGGAGGACTTCGCGGAATTCAATAAATGGTTGAATGCGAATGAGCCGGATTCCCTGCTGGTGTACAAGGTGCCCGTGCGGCGATATCTGGCGAAGCGCGGGTGCTCGGTTCCAGGCGACGTGGGACTGGCTTACCTCTACCGCACGTCGGACGAAATGGGCACCGCCGCTGGCGTCGACGGCAACCTTTCGGCGGTCGGCGCTGCCGCGCTGGATCTGGTGGTTGAGAAGCTAAATGCAAACATTACCGGTGTAGGCGATCATCCGAAAGAAGTGCTCATTAAAGGCACGTGGCATGACGGTGCGACCCTTCCCGCTAGGATTAGGCCCGCGGTTGATAACCGCAGGAAGGCACGGGGAACGGTACGGTGACGGTGGCGTGTTCTGCGGCTCGCGCGCCGCGGCTCGGGCGGAGCCTCGTACCCTACCGGGCGAAAGCCTTTTCGAATTCTTCCGAGGAGATGAGTGGAGCTTGGCCGCGTTCCAGGCCTTTGCCTCGATCGCAAAGGAAATCTCCGCGTCCCAGGAGTTTTTCGGCCCCGGGTTGATCGAGTACAATGGAGGAATTGATCGCGTTAGTAACCTTGAAGCAGACCTTCAGGGGTAGATTGGCTTTCAACAAGCCGCTCACAGTTTCACGGTCAGGGCGCTGGGTCGCGACAACTAGATGGATCCCTGCCGCTCGGCCTTTTGCGGAAATTCGTGCTACGAGGAGCTCAAACTTTTTTTTCCCTTCTTTGCCGGCATGCACAAGGTCTGCGAATTCGTCAAAAACGATGACGCGAAACGGGATGTCTTTTTTGCCGGTTGCAAATCGGTCGCTCAATTTGGTGAATCCTTCCTGCAGCAGGATGTCGTAACGCTGGTCCATTTCTTCGGCCGCGTCGGCAAGACAGGTCAAAGCTCCTTCAAGTGAGAAAATTACGGGATCCGCGAGGTATTTGCTGTCTTGGATCACGCCGAACGTTAGACGCTTAGGATCTACGAGAGAGAGTTTCAGATGAGCCGGCAAGTTGCGGGCAGCCAGTGTAGCAACGGTGGTTCTCAGGAACTCGCTCTTTCCGCTCCCGCTGGTACCTGCCACGAGGACGTGAGCCATATTGGGATCGGACAAATCGGCGATAATCGGCTCATTATCGACGTTGATGCCCACTGGAAAAGAGGTTGAACTGAAATGCTGTTGCCAGCCGGGGAGATTCATGACGGCGGCCCATGTGACCGAGTCAGGCTGAGGCTTCGCCACGTCAAAGAAGACGAAGCCGGGTCCGGCTGAAATCATTGGCTCGGAAGGCAACGACAATGCGATTTTGAGGTTAGTCGAGTGTTGTTCAATTTGGTTGAACTTCACGCCCTCGCCCATTTGCAATCGGTAGCGAATCAGCTGAGGAGCTTCCAATCGACCCGCAACCTGAATGGTAACGCCATAGGTGCGATACGCGTCAACGATCGCAGGACCAAAATCGGGTGCGGGCGGCGTTTGAGCAGAAGAGCGAACCTGTGTTTTTGGTTCAGGGGGAGTTTTGGCTAAATGCGCGGCAAGTTCGTCGAGCGCTGGCGCGACGAGTTCGTCAAATAGGTTTCTGACTTGCTCCGGCCCCTGAGCAATCGGATGGAGCTGCGGCTCGTAGTACTCCAGTCGCGCGGAAATGGGCAGCCCCGGGTGGGTGCGTTGCAAAAGCATGGCGTAAATTGCGGCCTGGAGCAGATCCGTTTTGAGATTTGCGCCGCGCGACAACTTGTAGTCAATGACAACCGGGCCACCGGCCTCCAGAACAACGCAGTCGGGACGTCCGGCGACATGGACAATTCCGCGCGCGGTAGAGACGGGTACATCGGCAAACTGGTATTCAGAAGTCAGAATGAGGCTTCGCCAATTCTTGAATGGAGCGACGGCGGCACGCTTCGTGACGAGTTCTTGGCACCAGTTTTTCAATGCTTTCGTCAGGCGATCGGCCGATTCAGGTCCTTGCTCCTGCAAGAGCTCGAGCAGTTCTTTCTTCGCGAACTTGTTCCAGAACGCATCCCAGACATCTTCGTAACGGGACAATTTCGCGGCCGTTCGAAGGTTCGGCTCCGCGGTGAGCCAATTACAGAATTGATCAACCAAACGATGGAATAGCGAGCTGTTCACGCGCACGCTGTTTTTCGGTGCGTGGACAATCGGAACGGGGAGCGATGGGTCAAGAATCCAAGCGTCGCGCCACTTCTTATCAAGAGAGGCGTGCTTCAGCTGCGTGACCGTTATCCTTGCCATATTAGCACGACCATGTTCGGGTGAGCGATTTTCTGGATCTGCGGGATTTTTTCGCACGCCTCGAGTACAAGGTCTTCGGTGGCTTCCGAGCCTAGCTTTTCGAGAGTATCTTTAAGGCTGAGGAATTTCTCCTGTTGCACCAGAATTCGTAGCTTCTCCAGGAACAAATGTTTTGGAGCTTTTGACGGAGCCCGAGGTTCAAGCTCAGGGACGTGCGATGGTGACTGAGGTTGCAAAATCCGTTCGCGCCAAGGCGCCAGCTGCTTTTGCAGAAACCGCAGGACGTCCTCGCCGGAGTACCCGGACACGTTTCCGGAAACCGCTTCGAGATAGAGATTGCGCGCCGCATTCAATTCTGAGCTTTCCTCTTTGTTCAACACAAGCAGTCCGGATCCAAGTGCGGCACGGATCGCGGGCCCGGTTTTTGTCCATGTCGGCTTAGGGACGGGATCGAGTTCTTCGGAACGAAAATAGATGAGCTTAGCGATCTTGCCGGGATGTTTAGCCCGCCATGCTTCGGCCACATCGGCTATTTTTTTCCATCGGGTGTAATGGAGCTCGCGGACAAATCCGAACAAGATCTCTGCCCGTCCGCCAACACTCCATTGCAGTTCTGCGAAAGGAGTCTCCTTGTTGTTTTCGGAACAGACAATCTCCGGGTCTGCTGCGAGTGGACCCCGTACAAGCCACCGGAATACATCGGGATCAAAGTATCGCCAGCGCGGGTTGACACGATATTCGGAAAGGTATTCTTCGAAAACCTGATCCAAACTCGGGATCGGAGTTGCGGGTCTCTCACCAGCCCAACGATCCCGGCACTTCTGCATAAATTCGCGGACGGGAAGCGTGGTGCGTCCGGAATAGAGCATGTCAAGCCATTTTCTGTCACTGAATTGTCGAAGGAGCTCTTCCCCAGGGGCGAAAGGCGCAAGCCTTAATCCGATCAGTTCTTCTGCTTCCCGGATATTCAGGCCGCGGAGTTCCTTCGACCTTGAGAAACGGGCGCGGTGAGCGACATCGATATTGGGGTAAAGTTTGTTTTCCCAGATCGCCTGGTTCGCGGTCACCACCGTAAGGTGGTTCGGAGCTTCGTTGACCAGGCGAACAACGACGCGTCCAAACTGCTGCAGCAACTCCTGGTTTGTTGCGTAGTCCTCGGTCTGGTCGAAACAAAACAGGAATGGATGATAATAGCGTGCCAGCATGCAGAAATCGTGGATACGCAGCCAACAGGCGTTGTTCACGACGTCCACCGGCTCGCTTCTGGGGTTCTCTCCGGGCGCGATCCCGAGGGACTCAACCACAGAGTCATCGAGAGTTTCGTATCGGAGCCACGCCAAACAGCCTTGGCGGATATCGGACCCCGGCGAAGAGGTCAGATAGTGAAACAGCACTTTCAACCAGCCGGCGGAGATTAACCTTAATGGGAACAGCTGCTGCTGGCAGAGAGGAAGCAGTTCGTTGATGAAATGGTCGCGGAGCCAAGTGCTGCTTGGATCCGAGCCCTTGCCGATTGAGATTTCGGAAGCCCGCCGCAATTGCTCTGGCCGCAAATCTCCCTGCACGATAGTGACAAGGCCGCGGTCGATGGCGTTGGCGACAAGGTTTTGCAGGACTCCCTCCGCGAGCGCATCGAGTTGTCTCGGCTCGTCGCCGGCCCACTTTGTTTGGTCCCTCGAGTCGGGATAGTCAAGCTCATTGACGAGGTGGAGCAGAATAGACTGCCAGCACAATGCCACGGTTTGGAAGGGGGTCAGAAAAATCTGGGTTGCAAGATGATCCAAGGCTTTGAATAAGCGCCCAACCAGATGGCTCTTGCCGTAGCCGGGAGCACTGGAAAGGATAAGCTCCGCCTTGTTTCCGACAAGAGTCCGGTCCGCATTTACCGCGTCGAATGCTGCGGTGAGTCCCGACAGGATGTCCTCATTGAGTGTGGTGACGGAGCTTGGGCAGTCCCGGGGCTTGTGGACAACGTCTTTCTCGAACGGGTTGATCGACAACCCAGGTATCTCGAATTTCATGGCTCGATGGCGATATAGAGTCGTTGCCGGCCACCTTGTTCGATCGCTGCGGCACGCTCGTCTTCGCTCGCAGACGCCCAATCGCCTTCGTCCAGTTGCACTCTTAGAGAAGGTATGCCGTTCTCGACAATCCACGAACGAACCTCACTTGCCGCAAGGCCGGAACGTCGGATTACTTCGGCAATCGGGATCGACCGTCTTTGGCGCGCGGTTGAGCCGTCGCGATATGCGGCGAGAATTCGTTGTTCGGTTGCTTCTCTGCCTAATGCCTGATTCGCCGGTTCACCGCGAGTTACATGGCGGCGATGTATGTAGAGCAGTTCGGATTTTTTGCCGTGCAGCGGCAGTTCCAGCAGGATCCGCTCGTCGACCAGTTCGGCGAGTGCCGAGCGCGCCAGAGACTTTAACGCCCTGCTTTTTGGCAGAAAAAACGAAGCACGAAAGAGTTTCGGTTTTGTTTCCAGTAGTTTCGCAATCCGCGCCCTTTCGGTCTGAACCGAGGGCTCATGTCCGGACAAGTAGAACGCGTCAAATTTGCGGATAGCGCCCTGGGCCAGCAATTCGTTGAGCGCAGACTGCGCGGCGGCTGACTTGCTGATCTCTGAAAGGATCAAACGAGGCTTTTGACCGAATTTGCTAAGCAGTTTTTCTCGCGGGCTCTTCATAGTAGCAGGGAACTTTCTAACATAGAGCGTCCGGGCCAGGCGAGGGCGAAACGTGGGTTGGCTGTTCCCCTCCAAAGCACTTTCGTTCCCGGCAGGTTTGTTTTAAAGTTCTGGGTGGCATGAGGAAGCTACCGGTCGATCTCGATGAATTGGCAAATGCGTTCGAACACGATGACAGTTTGGGTCTGAGTGAGTATTGGTTCGATACCGTGACCGGGGCTGTTCTGTTCGTCTCAACCGATCTAGAGGAGGATAAGGAGTTACGAGATCGCAT
>JAFAJU010000353.1 GCA_019236035.1 Verrucomicrobiota bacterium
GACAAGAGCTGCTCTGCTAACGCATGCCGAATTGAAGCGCCAGGAACGGGACAACATCGAGGCGGCGCTGGAGAAAGCTTGCGGCAAAGTATTTGGCCCAGGCGGGGCAGCGGAATTGCTGGGCATGAAGCCCACAACCCTTGCTTCACGAATCAAGGCCCTGGGGCTCAACCGAAAGGCCTAACAGGTTCTCGATCACGTAGCTGATTGATACTACCAACTTCTTTAACATTGCACTAACATCCACTAATAATACCGCGCGACAGGCAGAGACGCGCAGCACGCGTCTCCCTAAGGATCGTGGAAAACGAGAAAACAGTTTGGATGCCCACACTTCGCCGCTATGAGAGTGATCTCTGCCGCCTCCAGAAAGGGCCGGCAATCCTCACAAATGCGTCCGGCTAGATCCGCATCCCAAAACGAGAGTTGCTCTTGAAGCCCGCATAGGCTGCACTTGCCCAAGCCCTTTTTCGGCAAGACCCTGATCGATACAGTCATTTCTTTCCTCCGTTTCGAAGGTCCATTTTTCCCAAATAGTGCGCGGCGTAGACTTGCTTTTTGTCTTTGCACGTACGCTCACCGCTTCAGAAATCGGACGACACAAAGCACCAGAGAACCGCGACCCCTGCGACCAGCGCGCATCCCAGTGCGATTTCTGTGACGCCCCTGATGGCCTTGCTGAGCCCATGTGCAGGGCGTTTTGACTCATATAAATTTCCTTTCTGTGGATCTCACCTGCATGGAGACTTACTGATTACAAAGCAATCCGGTGCCCAAACTTTCAGGAACTTCGGCTGCATTTTGCTTTCTTTTTGAATTCGTAGGCATTCGAGGCGGAGCTGAGTGCCTCAAAGGGCACCTGCGAATCCTTGCACCTGGCGGATGCTCGGTAGAGCGGAACTGGGGACGTTTGGCTGTGTGAAGCGCCTAAGGTTCGCCGTTGCGTCGGGATATTTTCATTGTATATCGCGGGATGTTTTCACACGTAGTTATCTTTTGGACCGACCCCAGTAAGCCCGACGCTCCTGATGAGTTGGTCGCCTTGGTCAAGAAATACCTGGCGTCAATTCGTGGTATTGTGAATTTCCACGTCGGAAAAATGGTGACTAGCCACCGCGACGTTGTTGATCAGACGTACCAGGTGGCGCTGAACATTCAATTCCAGAGCAAACAGGCTCAAGACGAATACCAGGGCCATCCGCAGCACCTGGAATTCGTGAAGCAGTGTAAGCCGCTCATCGTAAAGTTCGTTGTATACGACTTCGAATAAGGTGAGCAGCCGCCCACGCATTTGGGTTTCAGAGGTAAAAGCGTTCGGCTTGTCGAATCAGGCGATAACGTTCGAATACCGACCGCCGTTGTCCCGTCATATTCCTCCACGCGATCGCTGGTGATCAGTCCTCTCTTCCCGAGGCCTTTCGTCATGGGAGTCCCCGGATAAGGAGTCGGATGCTGAATATAAGGCCAGTCGATGTACCGCTCGGCAAAACGCAAATTGGTCTGGATCGATTCCCGGGTGTCATCCGGGTTCCAGACAATCAGGCCGCCGATGACATACATCTTATTCCGGTGAATATATTCGATTGCCTTAATTGCCGCATTCCCTAGAACTCGACACCGCGTTGCAAGAGCTCTCTAAAATCATCGGCATGCCTCGCTTCAGGACAAAGCGGGGGAAAGCTTTTGAATTTGAACAGATTCAAGATGCCATTTGCTATGTGGGGGAGCGCGGGAAAAAACCAATTTTGACCGCCGGGGGAACCGCGCCTTAGAGGCTTTGAAGACAATTGGCAACGGTTCTACCGACTTCTGCCTTTTTCTCGAAAGCCGGCGTTTCGCTGCTTTTTGTTTCTCAATTGGCCGCGATGTGACTCTTTGATTGGCCTTGTTACCTGGCTTTTGAGGTTCCGCGTATCGTCCTTCCGCAATTCGTGAACCACTGCGCAGGCGATGTCAGTTGACGAAAACCCCTGTTCGAGCAGTCGGTCTACCACACGCGATTCTTTTTCGAAATCGCCTCTTTGAAGCGCCACACGGATTTTCTCGAAAAAGAGGTTCCCACGTTTCTCCTCGACTTCGTCGACAGAAGGTACTTGGTGCCGGGCAATTCTCATCCTTGTGTACCGTTCGATGCTCTGCAACTTGTAAATCTCGCGTCCAGCCACTAACGAGAATGCTCGCCCGGATCTGCCCGCGCGTCCGGTTCGTCCAATCCGGTGCACGTAGTCTTCTTCGTCCCAAGGTAGGTCGTAGTTAAAAACGACTTCGATGTTCTCGACGTCAATCCCGCGTGCGGCCACGTCCGTCGCAACGAGAAATTCAAGACCTGAGTTCCGGAATTTGGTCATTACCAGTTCCCGCTGAGCCTGGCTCATGTCGCCGTGGATGCGGTCAGCCGAGTAACCGCGAGCCACCAGTTCGTCGGTCAGGTCGTCTACCATCCGCTTCGTGTTACAAAAGATGATCCCGAGCTTAAGATCATGCAGATCGATCAGCCGGGTCAAAGCCTCGGTCTTGGTTCGCCCGCGAATCTCGTAGTAAGCTTGCTCGACCGTGGGGACAGTCAAGACCTTGTGATCAATCCGAATTGTCTTGGGATCGCGGCTGAATCTATTGATTAGGTCCATGATCGCTTTGGCCATCGTCGCCGAGAAGCAGACAAATTGGCGTTCTGTCGGAACGATGTTGAGGACTTGTTCAATGTCTTCGCGGAAACCCATGTCAAGCATCTCATCGGCTTCATCCAAAACGACCATTTTGACTTGATCCAGTCTTAGAGTTGCGCGGTTGATGTGATCAAGAATTCGGCCGGGTGTACCGACTACAATCTGTGCACCTTGCTTCAAAGCCCGGATCTGGCGGTCATAGGATTGACCACCGTAAATTGGGACTGCTTGAACTCCGCTTTTGAACATGGAGAGTTTGAAAATTTCCTCTGCGACTTGAACCGCTAACTCGCGGGTAGGGCACAAGATGATGACTTGGACAGCGCGCAAATGCGGATCGACAGATTCCACCGCGGGAATTCCAAAAGCTGCAGTTTTTCCCGAACCCGTCTGGGATTGGCCGACCACATCGCTTCCACCCATTATCAATGGAATAGCTTCGGACTGGATTGGGGCGGCTTTTTCATAGCCGAGGCGATCGATCGCTTTGAGTACCGCAGGCGAGAGACCAAGTTCAG
>JAFAJU010000386.1 GCA_019236035.1 Verrucomicrobiota bacterium
TTGATGTGAACACTTGCGAGCCGTAGCTCGATCCATTTGAGGGTTTCCGTCAATCCGCCGCGCTATTCGCCGGATAAGCCATCTAAGATGGCCAAGTTACAGATTCCAACCAACCTAGAGGCTATCCGTCATGGCGACTTGACTGAACATAGAGATGTTCCCAGTAATCATTAAACAGTAACCTCCTTTCTTCAAAACAAGTTCAAAAAAACTTATAAAATTATCTACGCTGGCGAACTAACACCAGAGCATCGTTATTTTCAACCGTAAAAATCAAATATAACCCGATCGGGTAATAAAAGTGTACCATAGGCTGCCAGCCTGTATTCACGCCGGCTCGCCACAACAGCCTGTAATTAAACCCCGGCTCGCCCCGAATCGTTAGCGCCAGGACCTCGGATACATTGGAGGGCTACGCTCCGCCGTCGTTCCGCGGGCGCGAAACTATGGCGCCCCTGCTGGCCTGACGTAGCACCGCCTAGAAAGAAGCCGCGATAATTTCCAGCATCTCATCCAGGGTCGGTACTCTAGGGTTGTTCTTGTAGTCCGGAAGCACCATTGACTGCTGCGCGAGAGCCCGGAGTTCTTCCTTTGAAACGCCAAGATCTCTCAAGCCACAGACCACATCCAGGTCAGTGAGGAACGCTTGCAGCAAGTCTGGGCATCGCTCGGCAGCATCCCAGGCCGAAACGCCAGCGAACGCAGGATCAAGCAGGTTCGCCAGTCTGGCAAATGTGGGAACAGCGGACGCCCACGTGAACTTCAGGCAGGCCCTATAGACTGATACCAAAGCCAGGCCGTGAGGAATATCCGCAAACAAGCTGCTCACACCCATCGCCATCCCGTGGGGTAGCGCCTGACCGGAACCCCCAGCCGCAAACCCGGCCAGGGTATCGGCCCAGGCCAAACTGCTGCGCGCACTCAGGTTGCTGCCTTCCCTGACCGCAATAGGCAAATCCTTAATGACGCGACCCACTGCTTCCCAGCCAAACAACTCGGTCAATGGGTTGCTGCGAGGGTTTAAAATTGATTCAAAAGCCTGGGAAAATACGCCAAATCCTGTCGCCGCGGTAACGCTCCCGGGCACCGAGAGCATCAACTGGGGATCAACAATCGCCGCTCGCGGGATTAAGCGGTCGCTACAGAGCACAGCCTTGTCCCGTGAGCTCGTGTTAGTGACGGCCGCCAGCGGAGTGACCTGTGATCCGGATCCAGCGGTCGTTCCCACTGCAACCACCGGCAGCGTCCGCGCGGTAGGTCGCTCTTTGAAAAGCACGTAGTCCCAAATTGTTCCTTCGTGGGTGGCTTCCACGGAGATCGCCTTCGCCGCATCGAGGCTGGAACCGCCGCCAATTCCGAGAATTACATCGGCCCGGAATGCCTTCGCAATTTTCGCTCCGGCTGTAATCAGCTCCACTGTCGGGTTCGGAGTTACACCGTCGAAATGCTCCCACGCGACACCCAGGTGCTCTAAGAACTCCCCAATGATCGGATATAGATCGCGAAGGGCGCCCTTCTTCGGTCCACTTACAATCAGGCATCGTCGACCGTACCGACTGACAATCGAGCCGACCTCGCTGATTCTACCATTGCCGAAGATGATTTCGCCGGCGTGTTGATATTCGAACGCTTTCAATGAATTGCCATGGTCAGCCTCTAGCCTGGGTCCATTACAAATCCTTAGAGATTTTGCGATCGACGCAGGTTGCGCCATAGAGTTGCGCGCGCCTTCTTGATGAGGTCAGCCGCGCCAAAGAGGATCAGCGTCGCAATCAGCACAGCGCCCGTTACTATTTGTTGTTCCTCCGGCGTCACGCTGGCAAGCCCAAGCGCGTTCTGAACGAAAGCCAGCACCAGGAGCGCGATGAGCACGCCGGCCAGCGTGCCGGCTCCTCCAAAGATGTTTACACCCCCAAGAACAACGGCGGTTATCACCGGGAGTTCAAGTCCGACGGCGGTATCCGAACGCGCACTCGCCAGATAGGCGGTTAAAATGATCGCCGCCAACGAAGACATGGCTCCGGATGCGACAAAAACGCCCAGAATCGCTCGCTTGACATTGATCCCAGAGTAGCGCGCTGCTCCCGCGTTATTGCCTATAGCGTACAACGCACGCCCCCAATGAGTCGCGTGCAAAAAAACCGCGAACCCGATAAAGAACAGGCAGAAGATGATCGAGCTCCAGGGAATCGGTGTGCCGTCGATGGTTCCGAATCCGATGTTCTGATACCATTCCGGGAAGCCACTAATACCGCGTTCCTTGAGGATAATCTGCGCAATTCCTCTGTATAAGGCGAGCGTTCCGATCGTGACGACCAGCGAAGGCAGAGCGCCATAGACCACGATCAAACCATTCAACAATCCCGCGAACGTTCCGACCACAACCCCTAACAACATGGCTACTTCCACCGGAAGCCGGTGCTCGAGACAAACAGCCATGAACGCAGCACACAGACCAACAATAGATCCGACGGAGATATCGATTTCGCCGGTCACAATGATCAAAGTCATGGGCAACGCAACGATGGCCGCCGGCGTCATTCCTGCCAGCGCAATCGAAAGGTTCGAAGATGTCAGGAAATATCGAGAAACATGAGCCCCAAAAACGAAGGTCCCGGCCAAGACGAAGAGCAGGAACACCTCCCACCGCGCGAGCGAACCGCGAAGCCTGGTCATCATTTCACCTGGAGTGGTCATGCGCGTCCTCCAGGAAGTAGCCGACTCCGTCGAGACTCGCGCTCGACCCGTTCCGCCCGCCTCGCCAGCCGGCTGTAGAAAACCACGGTGAGCAGAATTGCCGCACCGACAACGGCCTGGAGCCAAAACCGGTTGATCCCCAGCAGCTGAACCCCGTTCTGCAGGACAGCGAAAATCACCGCGCCGAGAGCCGCGCCGTAGACCGATCCGCTGCCTCCGAATATGCTCACTCCTCCCACCACAACGGCGGAAATCGCTTGCAAATGAAGATCGGGCGCGATCACGGCATCAACCGTTCCAAAACGGGCACCCCACAGCACACCGACAAGGCCGCATAACAGTCCGGATAGGATAAACACCAGGGCGAGATGCAACGGCTCGTTGATACCGGTGAAGCGCGCGCTCTCCTGGTTGCTGCCCAGCGCGTACAGGTTTCGCCCGGTCCGCGAGAAGCGTGCAGCCAACCCAAAACAAATCGTAAGCAGAAGCGCCAGCCAGACGAGCAGCGGCACACCCGCAACGTGAATCCGGGCAATATCTCCGTAGCTGTCAGGCAACACTGTCGCTGAGATCTGGCGGCCGCCCGCGAGGACGATAACGCCACCCCGGTACATCGCCAGCGTTCCGAGTGTGGCGACGATTGCCGGAATCCGAAAAATGGCCACCAAAAAGGCGTTGATGACGCCAAGCGCGCATCCGACCGCGCATCCCAGGAGGATCACAAGTAGAATCGACCCGTCAGGATGACGCTCCAGCCATTCGGCGGAGATGAACGCGCTTGTTGCCACCATGGCGCCAACCGAAAGATCGATTTGTCGGGCAATTATAACGGCGGCTTCACCCAGGGCGACGATGCATACCAGAGTGGCCGACAGGGCGACCTGTTCAAGGTTCGCCTCCTGCAGAAAGCGGGGCTCGCGCAATGCCACCGCTCCGCAGATAACCAGCAGCGCCACGACCAGACCCAGCTCGCGGACACGCATCAGGCGAGCGATGAATCCGCGCGAAGCGACAGGCGCTACCGCTGATTTGGCAGGTTGGGTCAACGCGTCGCGCGAAGCTTCAGACCTGCCATGGTCTCGTGCTGTATGAGCCGCTGCGAGCAGCAAGGCCTCGCGATCGAACGAAGCGCGGACAGACTCGGCGGCGATGCGCCCCCCGCGAAAGACGATGATCCGATCAGCCATCCCGATAACCTCACGCGCGTCGTCGCTAATAAGAATCACAGCGATTCCCTCAGACGCCAGGTTAGAGATGATGCGATGTATCTCGGCCTTGGCCCCGACATCAATCCCTCGTGTCGGTTCATCGAGGATGAGAATCTTCGGCGACGGGATAAGCCATTTGG
>JAFAJU010000481.1 GCA_019236035.1 Verrucomicrobiota bacterium
GAGTAACAGGAGTGTTGAGGAGGACCAAAACTCTTTCATAGTCTGACCTGTTAAGAAAGACGTGGCACGCGGCTCAAATTATCACAAAAAATTTCACCCCGAAAACAAGTGCGCCAGCTCGAATAGGATGGAGATGTTACCGCAAGCGGGTTGGGCCTCTTTCAACGCGCACCCTGTTCCTCATAGTTCCGGAGAAAGAAGGATCGGAGGGCCCATATCCATATTCAGAATGCGCTTTTTACGGGACAAAGTCCAGCTCACGAAAGTATACTCCGTCGCGCCATGGGAAACATTCGCTGGAAAGCGAGGATGGAGCTACTTAAGGCGAAAACATTCGAGAGCAGTAGAGTCTACACACCAACCCACACCGCGATGAATACATTAACAATGAAAAATTATGTAGCCGCTGTCATTGGTCTCTGCCTGGTCGCTCCGGTTCCGAGGGCCTGGACGGCAGATGAACTCACCGGGACGCTCAAAAAAATCAAGGATGCGGGATTCATCTCTGTCGGCCACCGGGAATCGTCGATACCGTTTTCCTATTATGACGATAAGAACGAGGTCGTAGGGTACTCCCAGGACCTGGTTATGATGGTGGTTGACGCTGTCAAGAAGAAGCTGAACTTACCCAATCTAGCGGTCAAACTGATCCCGGTGACTTCTCAAAATAGGATTCCCCTGATTCAGAACGGGACCATCGATATCGAATCCGGATCGACGACCAACAATGTTGAGCGACAACAGCAGGTTTCTTTTTCGAATACGATGTTTATCATTGGTACACGGCTACTCGTGAAGAAAGATTCGGGGATTAAGGACTTCCCGGATCTCAAGGGCAAGAATGTCGTGGTCACTGCCGGAACGACCTCCGAACGTCTCATCCGCGAGATGAACGAGAAAAATAGTATGGGTATGAGCATCATCAGCGCCAAGGATCACGGCGAGTCCTTTCTCACATTACAGAGCGGGCGGGCGGCGGCTTTTATGCTGGATGATGCGCTGCTGGCTGGAGAGCGGGCGAAGGCACGGAAGCCGGACGACTGGGTAATCGTGGGTACTCCACAGTCAAAAGAGGCGTACGGAATGATGGTGCGAAAAGGAGACGACCAATTCAAAAAGCTGGCCGACGAAACGATTGCCAAAGCTCAAACATCGGGTGAAGCGGCAAAGCTTTATCAGAAATGGTTTCAATCGCCGATTCCACCCAAGGGCTTGAATCTCGATCTTGTTTTGAGCGATGACATGAAAGAGCTGTTCAAGAACCCGAACGACAAGGCGTTTCAGTAGACGAACTGGACTCGGTTCTGGTGAGATGAAAGGTTTTTCCCGCGGGGACCCGGGAGTGGTGAGCTTATGGTGACTTTTGTTGCAGGGTTGGATTGGAACATTTTCTTTCAGCCGGCTTTTGACGGCAGTGGGACCTACCTTCGTTTCCTCCTGATCGGATTTCAATGGACCCTTCTCTTGTCAATTACGGCCTGGATCCTGGCGTTTGTCGTTGGTTCGATCGTTGGGGTCTTGCGAACCTTCCCTGGTAAACTGCTGCCGGGAATCGGAGCCGTCTACGTGGAGGTGTTTCGAAATGTACCGCTGCTGGTCCAACTCTTTATCTGGTATTTTGTGCTGCCCGAAATAATTCCGGGACTCGGGACATGGTTCAAACAGGGACTAAACCCGTTGCTACAGCAATTCGTTTCCGGCGTTTTGTGTCTCGGATTTTTCACGGCGGCGCGCGTGGCAGAGCAAGTCCGTTCGGGCATCAATTCGCTTGGGCGCGGCCAGCGAGGGGCGGGACTGGCTCTGGGGCTAAACCTGCTGCAGGTCTATCAGTTGATCCTCTTGCCGGTTGCCTATCGGATCATCATACCGCCGCTGACCTCGGAATTTTTGAACATAATCAAGAACTCGGCGGTCGCGTCCACGATCGGATTAGTCGAGTTATCCCGGCAGAGCCAGCAACTTGGTGAATTCACGGCGCACTGGTACGAGTCGTTCATCGCGGTGACCCTGCTCTACGGGCTCATCAACGTCACAGTCATGATTGTGTCGCGCTTCATCGAACGGGTTACACATTTGCCAGGCTACGTGGGAGGCAGACACTAAATGTACCAATTTGATTGGAGTTCGATTCCGGGGGCATTGCCATACCTGTGGCAAGGGATGGTGCGAACGCTGCAGATCACGGGTGTAGCGATTGTGGTCGGCATTCTCCTTGGCACGCTGATCGCCGTCGCACGCTTATCGAAAAGTTCGATTCTGTCGAATCTTGCCGCGCTTTACGTCAATGGATTCCGGTCAATTCCATTGGTGATGGTTTTGCTCTGGTTCTACCTATTAGTGCCCCAGATCATCAGTGGACTGTTTGGCCAGCCTGGTGTCGATATCCGACTCCTTTCGGCCTTTGTAGCGTTCGCGCTTTTCGAAGCGTCGTACTATGCAGAGATCATTCGAGCTGGAATTCAAAGCGTGTCCCGTGGACAGGTTTCGGCCGGTTTAGCGCTCGGCATGACAAGTGGTCAAACGATGCGCCTGATTATCCTGCCGCAGGCGTTCCGGCGAATGACCCCGCTGTTACTCACTCAGGCGATCATTCTGTTCCAGGATACGTCGCTCGTTTACGTCATCGGCCTAGCAGAATTTTTCGGTGTTGCCTATAATACCGGGAATCGGGACGGCACTCTGGTCGAATTGCTGTTATTTGCCGGAGCAATCTATTTTGCGATCTGTTTCGGCGCTTCTATGGTCGTTCGCTCACTCCAAAAGAAACTCGTGTCATGATCTCGATCAAAGCTGTTTCCAAATGGTATGGAGAATTCAATGTGCTGAAGGAGTGCAGCACTGCGGTCAGCAAGGGAGAGGTGGTGGTTGTCTGCGGGCCTTCGGGCTCTGGTAAGTCAACCCTGATCAAATGCGTGAACGGCTTAGAGGCCTTTCAACAGGGTGAAATTTTCGTCGACGGCATTTCGGTGGGTGCTCGCAACACGAATCTCTCCAAGCTTCGCTCGCGGGTGGGCATGGTGTTCCAGCATTTCGAACTCTTTCCACATCTGACGGTTATCCAAAATCTTACGATTGCTCAGTGTAAAGTACTGCGGCGCGGAAGTCGGGAGGCCACCGAAAAGGGGCAGCGACTTTTGGATGTGGTGGGCCTGGCGGCGCACGCGGCAAAATTCCCGGCGC
>JAFAJU010000526.1 GCA_019236035.1 Verrucomicrobiota bacterium
ACGTTGCGGTTCCGAACCGCACCGGGCACGAAGCGCCGGCAGGAGGAGATGGGATCGAGTTTTGGGGACAGAGTTTTGTCGCGGACCCGTCGGGCGAGATCATCGCTAAAGCGAGCGTTGACGAGGAAGAATTTCTGGTGGTCGACGTCGATCTGACCTTGCTGGATCGGCAACGAACCCATTGGCCTTTCCTGCGGGATCGTCGAGTCGACGCCTACGCGGAAATCAGCAAGCGCTACATAGATTAACGGATTTGTTCAAGGCTCGATGGCAAAAACAATTACCGAAAACTCGCCTGCTGCCCAGGGATACCGGATGCCGGCTGAGTGGGAGTTGCACGAAGCGACGTGGCTTTCCTGGCCGCGTCGCGAAGGAATCAGTTTCCCGGATGCCTACGACGACGTGATGCCGGTCTTCGCCCGCATGGTGGAAGCGCTCCAAGAATCCGAACAAGTGAGAATCAACGTCGACGATCCTGATCACGAACAGCAAGTGCGGTTTTTCTTGAAAGGCATCGACCTAAGTCACGTTGAGTTTCTGCACATCCCAACCAACGAGCCATGGTGTCGCGATCACGGCCCAATTTTCATCAAGCGCAATCAGGAGCCGCGGCTTGCCGTCGTCGATTGGGATTACAACGCATGGGGCGGCAAATACCCTCCCTTTGATTTGGACGAGGTCGTGCCAACCCGGATAGCAGCTCATCTGAAACTGCCGGTCTTTTACCCAAAGCTGATCATGGAAGGTGGTTCGTTTGACCCGAACGGGGCGGGGAGCCTGCTCACCACGACATCTTGTCTTCTCAACCCCAATCGCAACCCTGGAAAATCACAGGCCGAAATTGAACAGGCTCTGAGCGATTACTTGGGCGTCACGAACGTTTTATGGCTGGGTGACGGAATCGAAGGCGACGACACCGACGGGCACATAGACGATATCTGTCGATTTGTGGGCCGAACGACTGTGTTGACCGCGGTTGAGGAAGATCCTCAGGATTCAAATTTCGAACCGCTTCGGGCGAACCTCGCGTTGCTGAAGAGCATGAAGGCCGAAGACGGCGCTTCGCTCAATGTTCTGACGCTGCCGATGCCGCCCCGCGTGGATCGGGAAGGACGAAGGCTTCCGGCAAGCTACGCGAATTTCTACATTGCCAACAGAATCGTTCTGTTGCCGGTATTTGGCTCGTCTAAGGACAAAGCCGCCGTCGAAATTCTCCAGAAATGTTTCCCGGATAGGCGCGTCGTTCCCATCGACTGCCGTGAACTCATCTGGGGCCTTGGCGCCTTCCATTGCCTCACGCAACAACAGCCAGTACCAAGCTAGGCCAAAGTGAAACTTGGCCCTATCGTATGTTGGCCCAGCGTTCGGTAGGGACGCGCTTCGTCGCGTCCTAGCCGCCTCGGCCAAGGTGAAACTTGGCCCTACCGGTCCTAGCGTGAAACCAACCATAGTTATGCAACCGGACGCAAAGAAACGACTTGAAGACCTTTGCGTGCCTTCGCGTACCTTTGCGCGAAGATTTCGATCAGTCTCCTTGCTATGAAGCACAACCGTCAGGCCGGACTATCTTTTATATTGCTCACGGTGTTTCTTGATATGCTCGGGATCGGTTTGGTGATCCCTGTGCTGCCCACGCTCGTTGGGACGCTTACGACCGGCCGTGACCAACAGTCGTATTGGTACGGCGCCCTTTTGGCGTCTTATGGCACCATGCAATTTTTGGGTGCGCCGCTGCTTGGGGCGCTAAGTGACCGCTTTGGCCGCCGCCCTGTGCTATTAGCCGCCATCTTCGGGCTCGGCCTAAACTTTCTACTAACCGCTATCTCCCCGTGGCTCTGGCTGTTGCTCGTCTCACGATTGATCGGTGGTGCAACCGGTGCCAGCTTCTCAGTCGCGAGCGCCTACATTGCCGATATCACATCTCCCGAAAAGCGCAGCAAGAGCTTCGGCACGCTCGGGGCCGTCTTTGGACTCGGATTCGTTTGTGGCCCAATGCTAGGTGGCTTGTTAGGCTCTTACAATCTTCGGCTCCCATATTTTGCGGCTGCGAGTTTGTCCCTGCTGAACTGGCTGTACGGATTCTTTTTGCTCCCGGAGTCGCATCCTCGCAGCCTCCGAAGGCCGTTTTCCATCGCCAAGGCAAACCCTTTTTCTGCGCTGGCTGCACTCACCAGACTGCACGGCATTGGAGGCCTGCTTGTTGTGTACGCCCTGACAATGCTCGCTCAATCCATTATCCAATCAACGTGGGTGCTCTACACAAACTTTCGTTTTGGATGGGGTCCGCGCGAGAACGGCATTTCGCTGTTCGTAGTCGGGGTGGCTTCCGCCCTGGCTCAGGGATGGCTGCTCGGTCGGCTACTGAAGCGGTTTGGTGAGCTGCGCATCGCTCTATTTGGCTTGGGGTCGAGCGTCATGGCGTACATTCTATACGGAGCGGTCTTAGAAGGATGGATGATGTACGCGATCGTTCTCGCGAATCTTCTCGGTTTTACCGCAGGCCCTGCTTTGCAGGGCATCGTGTCCAAGGCAGTTGATCCAGATAAGCAGGGAATTACTATGGGTTCACTCAATGCGATCAGCAGTATTACAGGGGTAATCGGGCCGCTGACCGGTGCCCCACTACTAGCCTTGGTAGGTCATCTGAGTCCCAGAGATTGGCGCGTCGGAGTGACGTTTTTTTTGTGCGCTCTGCTGCAAGCGATTGCTCTGGCGCAAGCTTTGCGATGTTTCCGTAAAAGCAGTACAGAACAACCTGAAATAGCAGAGCGCGCCGTTCGATGACGGTACTCGTATTTAACCCAGATTCCGAAGTTGGGGGAATCGTGCTCGTCCTCGTCGTCGTGCTCGTGCTCGACCTGTGGGACTGGGCGCCGAAAAGAGAGCCCGATCCTTCGGCAATTATTTAGTTCCATCACTCTGACCGCGAGATATGCAGAATTCTCGAGGACGAGCAGGAGCACGAGCACGACTTCTCAACTTCGGCATTTAGGTTTAAGATTCGGACGACAGTCCGGCTCTCAGCCGACCTCTGTGCCGCAGGGAGATCTGACGCATCTGCCAGATGATCTGTCCCGTCTTCGCAACACGAGTAAGTCCATCTAGATCAACGGCCAACCTCGCCAGCTTGTCCGGAGGATAGGTAGCCTCCACGTAAGGATCATGGCGCCAGTTGGAGAAGTTCATCGAGAACATCCTCGCGGCTTGTCTGGTACTCGGCCGCACCTCGGCTATGCGATTGGCATCTATCCAAAGATTAGCGTTCCATCGGATAGTGGCGAGCCGAGCGCCGACGAATAGCTGGTTGCGGTGTTGGGCAAGCAACTCCGAGAGGATCTTCAGGTATTCGCCAAACGCTGCAACCGTCGTGCTGATGCTGTCCACCTCCTCAACGAGCAAAAGACCGCCTACTACAAGCTCTTTAGCCCAGGCGGAGATCGCCTGCTCCGGCTCTGGTAAATGGGAGGCGAGAAACCGGGCGTAAATTAGATCTGGCTGCGCCCCGATGCCCGCGATCCGCAAGGGCAGCACCGCAACATCAGCCGCGACA
>JAFAJU010000600.1 GCA_019236035.1 Verrucomicrobiota bacterium
ACCGGATCGATTTATGGTGAAAGTCGCGAAATCTGTGCTAATCTTTTCGTCCATTTCCCAGGGGATTCACGCATTGGCTGTGAGGAAAAATCTCTTGCGTGGAATAGGAAAACTAATATAGTCCACGCTCCCCCGCGTCTGGCGGAAGTGAGGGTGAAGCTGCCAGAGCGGCTTTTTTAATCTCCGAACGATTGGGACTAAACCGGATTTTGTTAAATGCCAACGATTAACCAGCTCGTAAGAAAGGGTCGCAGGAAGATGGCGGTGAAATCAAAATCACCGGCCCTCGCCGACTGTCCGCAGCGACGGGGAGTCTGCGTGCAGGTGATGACGCGCACGCCAAAAAAGCCGAACTCGGCTTTGCGGAAGGTAGCCAAGGTCCGTTTGACTAACGGCTACGAAGTCATCGCGTACATCCCGGGTGAAGGTCACAATCTACAGGAGCACTCGATCGTGATGGTTCGTGGCGGTCGAGTCAAAGATTTGCCTGGCGTTCGCTATCACGTCGTTCGGGGAACTCTGGACAGCCTCGGGGTAGATGGTCGTCGCCGCAGTCGGTCGAAGTATGGCGCGAAACGTCCGAAGGAGGGAGCGGAAGCAGCCGCAGCCGGTAAAGCCAAGAAGAAGTAACATTTCGCGGAGATGGGTCTGAGGCCCGTTTCCGTGGTGAAAGAAACTATGTCACGTCGTCGCAGAGTCATCCATAAGATTGAATCGCTAGACAGCAGATATGGCAGCCCGGTGGTGGCGCGTCTGATCAGCACTGTCATGCGGAGCGGCAAGAAATCTGTCGCCGAACGGATCGTTTATGAGGCGATTGAAAGGAGTCGGGAAGGTTCGGATTCTGTCGACCCACTCGATACGCTGCACAAGGCGTTAGAAAATGCCAAGCCTCGTTTAGAGGTGAAATCCCGGCGAGTGGGTGGCGCAACCTATCAGGTCCCGATCGAAGTACCGCAGGAACGACAGGTCTCACTGGCCATGCGATGGATTGTTAATTATGCAAAGAACCGCCGAGGGACAATGGTGGATAATCTGGCAACGGAGATAAAAGATGCCGCATTAGGCCAGGGGAACGCGATCAAGAAACGTGACGACACGCACAAGATGGCGCAGGCCAACCGAGCCTTTGCGCACTTCAGGTGGTAACCCGTATGTCTACGTCTGTTTTAGAGATAGAGAAGGCCAGTGTTATGACGACCAACCCTAATTCTCCAAACCGTGCCTACCCCCTGGAACGTACTCGCAATATCGGCATCAGCGCGCATATCGACGCCGGTAAGACGACGCTGACGGAACGGATCCTGTTCTACACCGGGATGATTCACAAGATCGGCGATGTGGATGATGGCAATACGGTGACCGACTGGATGGAGCAGGAGAAAGAGCGAGGTATAACGATTACATCCGCTGCAACCACTTGTTTTTGGAATCAGCGGAAGGAAGAAGGGGTTTTCAAGCTCTTTGAAAACCAGAAGCAGCGGGTCAACATTATCGACACCCCCGGGCATGTCGACTTTACGGCTGAAGTCGAACGGTCATTACGCGTTTTGGACGGAGCCATTCTGGTCTTCGATAGCGTGGCTGGTGTTCAGCCTCAGACCGAAACCGTCTGGCGTCAGGCCAACAAATATAATGTTCCCCGGATCTGTTTTGTTAACAAAATGGATAAGGTCGGCGCAAATTTTGACAATGTTGTTAAGGAGATTCGCACTAAGCTCGGTGCGAATGCCTGGCCGACTTTAATTCCGCTGGGTAAGGAAGATCATCTCAAGGGTCAGCTCGATGTAATTAACAAAAAGGCGGTCATCTATTCGGATAGCGATGCCTTCGGATCCACGTACGAGGTTACTCCCGTGCCGGAAGAGCATAGAGAGCTGATCGATCAGGCTTACAACGACCTGGTAGAACAAGTAGGCAACCTTGACGACGAAGTCGGGACTCTCTTTCTCGAAGAAAAGCCGGTAACGCCAAAAGATCTGAAAGCTGGAATCCGTCGGCTGACCATTGCTAATAAGTTTATCCCGGTCGCCGGCGGTTCTGCATTTAAGAACAAAGGTGTTCAGTATCTGGTTGATGCCGTGGTCGACTATCTTCCGAGCCCGCTCGATATTGATCCGGCTAAAGGGATTGATCCCGATACGCATAAGGAGAAAAGCGCTCCCACCGACGATAACGGAGATTTCTGTTCTTTGGCGTTTAAGCTGTGGAGTGATCCGTTTGTAGGGAAACTCGTCTTTTTCCGCGTGTACTCTGGAAGCCTGTCGAAGGGGGACACGGTATACAATCCGCGCACCGGCAAGCGCGAACGCATCAGCCGCCTGATCCAGATTCAGGCCGACAAGCGGGAAGACATTCAAACCTGCTATTCGGGTGATATTGCTGCCATTGTGGGGATCAAAAACATCACAACCGGCGACACGCTTTGTGATGAATCGAATCCGATCCTCCTCGAGCCTCCGTCGTTTCCGGATCCGGTCATTTCGATGGCGATAGAACCGAAAACAAAGCTCGACCAGGAAAAAATGGCGAACGCTCTGCAGAGGTTGTCCGAGGAAGATCCGACTTTCCGCGTTTACACGCACGAAGACACCGGGCAGACCATCATCGCCGGGATGGGTGAGTTGCATCTTGAAATCATCCGCGATCGAATGCTGCGGGAGTTTAAGGTCGATGCGAACGCGGGAAAGCCACAAATTGCGTACCGCGAAACGATTACCAGAAACGCCAAGGGTGAGGGCAAGTTGATCAAGCAATCTGGTGGCCGCGGCCAATACGGACACGTCGTGGTGAACGTTGAACCGCGGGAGCGAGGAAAGGGCGTTACGGTCGAGAACAAGATCGTCGGTGGCGCGATCCCTAAGGAATACATCCCTGCAGTGAAGAAAGGGATCGAAGAATCTCTTTCCAACGGGGTGATCGGCGGGTACCAGGTCATCGATTTCTATGTTGAGATCGTCGATGGATCGTATCACGACGTTGATTCGAATGAATTGGCCTTCAAACTCGCTGCGATCTTCGCGATGAAGGATGCCTTTAAGAAGGCGAATTCGATCCTGCTCGAGCCGATCATGAAGGTTGAGTGTGTTACGCCCGATGAGTACCAGGGCGACATAATGGGTGATCTGAACAGGCGTCGCGGCCGCATCGTGAACATTGAGGCAAAGAACTTCGCGACGGTCATTCATTCTGAAGTGCCGCTCGCCGAGATGTTTGGTTATGCGACCGCCATCCGATCGCTTTCAAAAGGGCGCGCCTCCTATTCGATGGAGCCGTCTCATTTTGAGCCAGTCCCTGCTCAGATCGTGGCGGCGGTATTGGACCAGAAAGGAGCCTGAATTATGACGAATGGTCAACGTATCCGTATCCGCCTTAAAGGTTTCGATTACCGTATGCTGGACCAGTCTGCGGTAGAAATTGTCGAGACGGCCAAGCGCACTGGCGCGAAAGTGGCCGGACCGATCCCGTTGCCGACGAAGGTCGAGAAATTCACGGTGAACCGTTCACCCCATGTCGACAAGAAGTCGATGGACCAGTTCGAGATGCGCACTCACAAGCGGTTGCTCGATATTATCGAGCCGACCGCAAAGACAGTGGACGAGCTGCGTAAGCTTAATCTGCCTGCCGGGGTGGATATCACCATTAAGATTTAACGTTGTCCCAAGAGAGCATGAAGATTGGTTTACTAGGTCGAAAAATCGGGATGACGCGCGTGTATGACGCGAGCGGAAAGGCGACTCCTGTGACGGTGATCGATGCCGGTGGCAATACGGTCCTCCAGATTAAGACGCAGGAGCAGGATGGGTACAACGCAGTTCAAGTGGGCTTCGATTCACAGAAGGAATCGCGTGTCCCGAAGCCTTTGCTGGGACATTTTAAGAAAGCGAACGCCGAGGCCAAAAAGTTCGTAAGAGAATTCCGTCTGCCTGACGGTACCCGGCTCGACGGGGACCTGAATTTAAGTGTGAACCAATTTGAGGCAGGCGAATTTGTTGACGTGATCGGCCGGTCAAAGGGTAAGGGCTTTCAAGGTGTCGTGAGAAAGCACGGATTTGCCGGGCAACCAGCCGCTCACGGGTCGAAGATGCATCGCCGGAACGGCGCCATCGGAAACCGTTCCACTCCGGGCCGAGTCTGGAGGAATATGGGCATGCCCGGCCACATGGGTGATGACCGGGTGACAATTCAAAACCTGCGGATTGTTCAGGTGCGCTCGGAGGAAAACATTATCCTTGTCCATGGCGCGGTTCCCGGCTCGAACGGGAGCTACGTCGTGGTCCGCCCGGCGAAGAAGAAAAATGCGGCCGCCGGAGGGAAGACCGAATGAGTGCAACAGTGTTGACGATTGCAGCTGCCAAAGAAGCAAAGATTGACGTGATAGAAAATGGTCGCGGCACCCAGGCGGTCCACGATGTTGTGGTCGCAATGCGCGCAAATCGCAGAAGCGGTTCGGCAAACACAAAGACCAAAGCGGAAGTCGCTTATTCCGGCAGAAAGCCGTGGCGGCAAAAAGGTACCGGCCGCGCGCGGGCGGGCTATACCTCGTCTCCCGTATGGGCTGGCGGCGGTGTGGTCTTTGGCCCCAAACCGCGCGACTATTCAAAGAAGGTACCAAAGAACGTTAAGCGACTCGCTTTGCTGAAGGCGCTCAGTTCCCGGATCGTAGCGGGCGACGTTCTGGTCACGGAGGAGATTAAGGTAACCGCTGCGAAGACCAAGGATTTCGTGACGTTTCTCAGGTCACAGACCGACGTAGACAGAGTGCTCTGCATCTCAACGAGTTTTGATGAAGCCACTTACCGTGCCGCCCGGAATATTCAGCCCGTCCTCCTGAATACCGCTGCCGAGGTGAACATCGAACAACTGCTCGGTTTCCAGAAGATTATCGTGACCAGCGAAGCGTTGGCCGAACTGGCGGAAAGATTGGCATGAACGAACCGACGAATTTGATCCACAACATTCGACTGACGGAGAAAGCCAGCCTGCTTGGCGAAAAGAACAACCAGTACGTTTTCCGTGTCGATCCTCGAGCGAATAAACTGCAGATCAAGCAGGCCATCGAGGAAATTCTGGGCAAGAAAGTAGTTCGAGTGAACACCTGCCAATACGCTGGGAAGAAGAAACGCGAACGCCGGGCCGATTTTGGCAGGCGAGCCCATTGGAAGAAGGCGATCGTGACGCTCGCTGAAGGGGAGAAAATCGATCTCGTCTAGAGGGGAATGCGGAACCATGGCACTTAAAAAATTCAGACCGCTCACTTCGACCCAACGTTTCAAGCAAACGCCGGCGTTCGACGAGATTACTAAGGACAAACCGGAGAAGTCTCTGCTGGAGCCGGCCAAGCGAACCGGTGGACGGAACAATAATGGGCGCTTGACTTCGCGACACATTGGCGGCGGCCACAAACGCAAGTATCGCGTCGTCGATTTCAAGCGAAAGCTTCGCGACGTCGAAGCTACGGTAGAAGCGATTGAATACGATCCGAATCGTTCGGCGCGTATTGCGCTTCTCCAATATCCCGGAGGGGAAAAGTCATACATTCTGGCGCCAAACGGGCTTGTGGTTGGCTCGAAGATTATCGCCGGAGAAAACGTTCCGCCGGAACTCGGAAATGCTTTGCCTTTGAAGGCGATCCCGTTGGGGACAGCCATTCACAACATTGAGATTATTCCGGGCAGGGGCGGTCAGGTGGCCCGAAGCGCTGGTCAACAAGCCATTTTGAGCAACCGTGAGGGTGGTTATGCGCTTGTGCGTCTGCCTTCTGGGGAGATTCGTCGAATCCATGAAAATGCGTACGCCACGATTGGACAAGTCGGGAACGTTGACCATATGAACGTTTCCAGCGGCAAGGCGGGACGAAGTCGCTGGCTGGGCATCCGACCGCACGTCCGCGGTATGGCCATGAACCCGATCGACCATCCGATGGGTGGCGGTCAGGGTAAAAGTAAAGGTGGTGGCGGCCGACATCATCCGGTCAGTCCGTGGGGCCA
>JAFAJU010000602.1 GCA_019236035.1 Verrucomicrobiota bacterium
AAGAGCTTTCTAGCCCGCAGTGAGCTCGTCGATTCTCCCAGCGCGTGATTTTTGCGGGCTAGGTAAACGCAAAAAGAAGCGCAAGCGCTGAAAGCGCGACAGAAGGATAGCCGGTGCACGAGATCCACGGCTTGACGCGAGAAAATATAAATCCGCATAGAGGCGCGCTTTCAGCGCTGATTGTCCTTCGTACAGTTCCTAGCCCTGCGGGCTAGGCTATCTTGACATCACGCCTTCGGCGCTAAAAACCAGGGGCGCCGCAAAGTAGCATAGGCGTCCCGGCTGTCGGGGCTGTGACCGTCCCCTCAATGCAGGCTGGAAGCCTCAGCAGACAAGATCCTCGCGTGCTGAAAAAAAATCCGGCGGAACTGTCACAACCCCGAGCAGCGTGTGTCTTAACTGATGTAGCGCGTGAATTGGCGCAAAGGAGAGAGGCACAAAGAAAATGAATACGCAGAGTCGATTGGCAAAGATCACTACGGCATCAAGCTTAACCGGTCTGGCATTAGGCTTTTCCTTGCTGGGTTGTCTCATACTGGCGAAGGGAAACAGCGAAGGCGCGTCGCTTGCTAGCGGCCTGATCGGAGTCCTGCTCGGGGCGATATTTTTGATGTTCGCATTCTCATATTGGAGATACGACCGGCTAACGGACAAACCGTACACGAACTAAAGTGCGAGCGCTTGGTCATGCAAATAGACCAGCACATTCGTATCAATCAGTGCTGCCATTTCTTGAGTCGTTCAGCATAAAGATCCTCTCTGGACCAGCCTCGATCCTTCGGCTGTTTCGCCTTCGTTCCCGATTTTCTAATTCGTTGCCAAATTTCAGCAAACATCTTCAGGCGCTCCTCGGTGGAGAGCCGTTGCTGTCGACCGGTCTTCTTGGTCACTCGGATTGCATCGCCCATCGAAACGAACTCGAACTCCGTGCCGGGACGGATGGCATGGCGTTCAGCGATTGCTTTGGGAATCGAGACTTTATTCTTGCTCGTCACCTTACTCATGCCCTTACCATAGCAAAGGCAAAAAGCCTTGTTCAATACCATGCTCCAGTTCCGGGCTTCTGAGGCTACGATCGCTGTTTTGCCCATCGGTTCGCCAGGAGACCGTTCACGAACAGCTGGAACGGGTGGTAGAACATGATTGGGAGAAGAATCAGACTTAGATCGGCTCTCGAACCGAAGATTAGCATTGCGAGTGGAACCCCCATCGCAAGCGTCTTTTTAACGGAACAAAAATAGCAGGCAATGCCGTCATCGCGATCTAACCGCGCTAAGCGCGCGGCTAAGTAAATCAGGAACGACATAACGCCAAAGAGCGTGGCGACGCAGATCAGGACTTGAACCGTCAGCAGAATCCCATATTCGTGCCAGACTTTTTCCTTCACCGAATCGCAAAAAGCGCTGTAGACGAAGAAGAGAATCACACCGTTGCTGATTCGGTTAACCCACTTCTTATTGGCGTCGACCCAGTCACGCACGAACGGGCGAAGGCCAGCCCCGCCGGCGAACGGCAAAAGGGTAAGCATAGTGATTTCCAGTAAGAGCGGCCCAAATGAACCCGTGCCGGTTCGACCGGTGGCATGCATGAGCAGACTGACCAATAGAGGGGTCAGGATAACACCGACGATGTTGGAGAACGCCGCGCTTAGAATCGCTGCAGCGGTGTTCCCTCCGGCGACTGAGGTCAAAACGACCGAGGTGGACACAGTCGAGGGTAATACGCAGAGGTACAGAAACCCGTCTCGGATGGCCTGAGGTTCATCCGGCCAAATGCTTCTGAGCACAGTTCCCAACCCCAAGCCGACAATCGGAAAAATGACGAAGGTAAAGCTCTGGATGATCGCGTGAAGCTGCCAATTCCCGGCCCCTTTTCTTATCTTTTCGAGGGGCATCGAGAGCCCTTGAAGAAACAAAATTAATGCGACCCCCGCATTCTCGACCAGATCCGGATGTAACCATCCGTGGCGTGCTCCAGGGTTCGGATTGGCAAACGCCAGGAGAACCACGCAGAACAATCCGAGAACAAACCCGTTTTCTCTGATCCAGGCCCCGAAAGGGAAACCTCCTTGGCCCGTTTCCGCGGGAGATCCTGGGCGATTTGTCAGTTGCTCGCTTTCTTTCGGGCTCATCGTCAGGCATTTCAATCCCAAAGGTCAAATACCGCAACAATCATCTGATCACGTCCTCGGGCTCTACCGTGAACTGACGGCCCGCGGGGTCAAGTACCTGGTCTGTGCCCCCGATAGCAGGCAGCAGAAAAGGAAGCGGCGCAAGAACAATCCCATCGACAGCCGGACCTTAACGAGCCATCTGAGCAATTACCTCAATGGCAATGAAGCGGCCTTGCAATTGGTGCGTGTGCCGACCGAAGAGCAGGAACGCGCCCGTTTAGCCAGCCGCCAACAGGACCAGTTGGTCGAAGAACGCAAGCGGCTGGGGGCCCAGGGCAACGCTCTGTTGTTGAGCCAGGGCTTTGGGAGCTGGAAGAATTGGTGGCGGCCGCAGGCCTTCAAGGCTTTGCACCGGGTGGTGCCGGAGTGGTTGTTGGCGATGCTGCAGAGCTGGGTCGATCTGCTCAGGGTCTTGGATGAAAAGATCCAAAAGGCCAAAGCGGCGCAGGCCAAGGGCTGGAGCGGTCCGCGACCCAAAGGGGCCGGCGCCAACAGTCTGGTCCAACTCCAAAGCCATGTGCTGGATTGGAACCTTTATCCTAACCGGCGCAAGATCGCTTGCCTGGCGGGGATGGTGCCCAGCGAGTGGAGTACCGGCAAGAGCCAACGGCTGGGCTCCATTACCAAAGTGGGTGTGCCGGCCATTCGGCGCATTATCACCGAGATGGTCTGGCGCATGATCCTCTTCCAGCCTCACTATCGCCCGGTGCAGAAATGGCGCGAAGTGCTGCGGGGTACTAACAAGACGCTAAAGAAAAAAGCCGTGGTGGCCATCGGCCGGCAGCTGATTGTCGATCTGTGGCGGCTGCAGACCGGACGCAGCAGTGCCCAAGAACTCAACCTGATCTTGATCGGAGGCTGAAGCATTTTAGCAGTGCCCCTTCGGGGATTAAATTGGGGCTCTGCCCCAAACCCCGGTTTGGGGGGAACAGTCAAAGCTGGCGCCTTCGCCACGCACCGGTGCCCAGCAGACTACACCAGGGAGACCACTACTGACCCAGCCACCAAAACTTTAATCCCTTTTCGACTTTGGAGCGGCGCGCACCCGTGCTCGCCCTTGGGTGCTGAACCCGTCGGTAGATTGGGTGCGCTCGTTCCTCTTGAACGATGCGTATCTGGCATCATGCGCTGTCAACCCTGACATGCCGAATAGGAGGCTGCCTTGTCCAACCGAAGCAACGGACAGTGAGCTCCAAGAGGAAACGTTATCCAGAGTGATCCACACGCTCAGCATCCCTTTCACCCAAAAAAAATGGCAACTTCGTTGCTCTACAAAAGATGAAAAACCACTAACACGCTGTTCGGCCGCTTGACACACACCATAGGAGGGCGAGGCTCCGTCCGAGCCGTGGCCCGTGACGTCGCCAGGAGGCAGGCTGACGTCACGCGCCACGTCGCGCCGCGGCTCGGGGTAGAGTCGAGATCTGGCGCGGTGGAGGTAGGTTCAGCCCTAACTGTTTCCGGCCCTTTCGGTTGCCGGTGTCTGAATGTCTGACCATGTCCCCGTTTCCAGATCCCGCTCATCAAACCGGACTTGCG
>JAFAJU010000086.1 GCA_019236035.1 Verrucomicrobiota bacterium
CGGTTTAAGACCCGGTCTCAAGGAGACCTCGGCTTCATCGAGCAAGATGTTCTCTGCCGCCAGTGTTAAGGTTCCGCCTTGAGGCATGGCGTCACGTGCGTTCACGGCCAGGTTAAGCAGCACCTGATGAAGTTGCGTCGCGTCCCCCAGCACTGTCCAGAGGCTCTCGGGTTCTTCGGTCTTGAGCGTGATCGATCTGGGAAATGTTTCCCGAATAATCCAGCTTATCTCAGTGATCACATAGCGAGGCTGCAAGAGAACTCGCTTTCCTTCTACTCCCCTGGCGAAAGCAACGACCTGCTTCACGATCTCGGCTCCGCGTTGTGCGTTTCCTTCGATCGTGGCCAGCATCAGAGAGTTGTCCGGATCCTTGCTGTTCTGGCGCAGAACCTGAGCCCCCATTAAAATGGGAGCGAGAATATTGTTGAGATCATGAGCGATGCCTCCCGCTAATTGGCCAATGCTTTCGAGGCGTTGGTTGCGCAGGAGCATAGACTCCATTTGCTTCTTTTCGGTGATGTCAGTGTCGATCACCAGGATAGATCTTGGGTTACCTGCGTGATCGACCAGCAGGGTCCATCGGCTCGCGACGACAACTTCGAGCCCCGCTTTGGTCGGTTTGCGCACTTCCCCGGACCACTCACCCTTCTCGAGGAGGATCTTTTTTGCCGCTTCGAACGAAGCGGAATCTTCGCGGGCCATCTCGACAAAATCAGCGCCAATGGCCTCCTCCGCGGTCCACCCGAAGAGCCGTTCCGCGCTCTTGTTCCAATATTGAATTCTCTCATCCAGCCCGCGAACGAAAATAGCATCTCCGGCGAGCTCCAGCAGGTTGGCTTGTTCCTGAATCTTATGCAGCGTCTGCTTTCGCTCGGCTATGTCCTGGACTGTACCATGAAGTTTTGAAATACGGCCGGCGGCATCTCGCACCGCTTCGCCGCGAGCAGCGACCCATCTTCTTGTCCCATCCGGACGGACCATTTCCAGGTCAAGCTCGTAGTTGGCTCCAGTTTGTACCGCAACCTCCACGGCATGCTTCAGACGCGCGAAACTCTCCGGAGTGTATATCTTTGGATGTTCCTTATAAATTGGGGCCGGTGCCGCAGGGTCGCGGCCGGCAATGTGGTAAAGCTCTTCCGACCAAGTGGTTTTGTCAGCCAGTACGTCCCATTCCCAACTTCCGACGCCGGCCACCCGTTGCGCCTCTCGCAGTTCCGCTTCGCGCCTGCGCAGGGCTTCTTCGGCTCGCCGTCGTTCTTGCAGGTCACGGCGTAGAATTGCAATAGCGAATATGACTACTAGAGTGGAAAACCCGCCCCCAAGTAGGACTATATCAATTGCACGTTTGCCGCTGCGGCGGGCCTTGCCTGAACTGGCCTGAAGCAAATTATCCTCAGTCTTGTTCATCTCGTCCAACAAGCCGATCAAGTCAGCGACGCTGATGCGCAACTCGAGTTCGCGAGCCAGCGGAGGGAGCGGTCCGCCTTCGCTCAAGCTGGATCGGGCGGCCTCAGCGGTAGCGGCCCAGATCGCGAGAATCTGGTCGGTCAAGCCGGTAAGCTTACCAACCTTGCCGGTCTGGTCCGGGTTGCCGGCCGTGAGTTCGACAATTTTGCTGACGGCAGGCCGAATCTGATCCACGCCGCTCAGGAACTGCGCGAGGTATTTGGGCTCTCCGGTCAAAAGATAGTCGCGCCGCCTTGTCTCGGCGCCCAGGACCGCGCTTAGCAGGTCGGCTAGAGATTGGCGCACCTGGAGCGTGTGCGCCACGAGTGAATCGTTGACTATGAGCTCTCGCGTGCTCTGGTAGGTCACGAATCCGAGGATCACAACCCCCGCGAAAGCAGCGCAGAAAAACGCATAAATCTTTGTCTCAGTACTGAATTTCATCGCCGGCCCACCTGCCGTGGACGCCTCGCCTATTCTTGGATTCAACCTTGCGGCAACGCGAGACAATATCCAAATAAAAGTATTTCATAGACTGAGCCGGATTAGCTCGCAAAAATAACGCAAAAGCTGAGCCGACAAACTCATTGCGGGGGAGAACGTTCAACCGATCACTTAGTCCTACCGGCTCTTCGCGACGACGACCTCAATCCCTTTCTTGTTTTGTAAGAGCGGTCCCACGTTCCAAAGAATAAATCCGCCGGAAGACCGCGGTTTGATCGTCGCCTCAAGCGCCAGTTGCGATGCGATTTCGCTCGATGGCCATCCATACGAGCCACCCAGACGATCGATCGCGATGCTGGGATAAATCGGAATTTCCCGAGGATTAATCAGCGGGCTTCGCCACCATTGTAAAAGCGCAGAAAAACTTTGCGCGCTCCTGTCACGCCAGTAAAGCTGCGGCGACAGATAATCCACCCAACCATTTTTAAGCCATGCGACCGGGTCCGCGTAAAGGTCCTGGTATTGATCGAGCTCGACCTGCACATTGTCCGGAAACCCTTTCCTGTAAATTCCGAACGGGCTTACGCCGAACAGTGCGCCTGGTCGGACCGCTTTTATCGTGTCG
Organism: Verrucomicrobiota bacterium; assembly: GCA_019236035.1. Lineage (GTDB taxonomy): Bacteria > Verrucomicrobiota > Verrucomicrobiia > Chthoniobacterales > JAFAMB01 > JAFAMB01. Next base: position 2,516 of record JAFAJU010000086.1, read on the forward strand.
TGCAACTCACTGATGAGTCTGTTGATATTCTGGCGGCGCCAATCCCCCAGGTCAGTGTTGCCGCCGTATCTTGCATAGAAAACGTGATCAGGGAAAGAACCTTTGGAAAAACTGTGGCTCGGGTACGGATAGAAATAGTCATCGAGGATCACGCCGGCGACCTGGTAGCGTTCGAGAATGTCCCGTACGACCTTTACCACGTGTTCCCTGACCGCTGGTTCTCCGGGATCCAGCCAAAGTAAGGTCCCAATGCGATGTACAGCATCGCCGAGTTGACGAGACACATGATTGCCCGCTCTGGCTTCAGATATATTCGCGGCGGCTCGATACGGATTAATCCAGGCGTGAATGGCAATGCCTTGCCTGTGCCCTTCCTGGATGAAGTATTCTAACGGGTCGTAACCGGGCCCCACGCCTTGTGTGCCGGTCAGAAAACGGCTCCAGGGTTCGATCCGGGAAACGTAAAGCGCGTCACTTTCCGGTCGCACCTGAACCATCAAAGCGTTAAGGCCGCTATGCGCTGCGGTTTCAACGATCTCGCGGATCTGCGCCTTCTGCGCTTCTGCTGAAAGACCGGGTCGCGACGGAAAGTTAAGATTGTAGACCGAAGCGACCCATGCGGCCTTGAATACTTCAGCCCCGTCAGCGGGAAATCCGGAAACGACCAAGCCGAAAAGACAGCAGACAACAACTCGGAAAATCATGGCTGGGAGATTAACCGGAATTTTTCAAGAAGCCAAGAGGGCAGGAGGAAGGAGTTCAGGAGTCAGGAGTTCAGGAGTCAGGAGTCAGGAGTCAGGAGTTCAGGAGTTCAGGAGTCAGGAGTCAGGAGTCAGGAGTCAGGAGCGTTGGCCCGAAATTGCTTCGTTCTAGGCGACGCTGAGGGAAACATAGCAACCGCCTGCAAACTAGTGCACCAAGTCTGAGGCTGGTATAGCAGCGCTGCTGCGAATTTTGGCTGGGTGTGCGGCGCGAGGAAGGAGAATACCCGCTGTGGTCTTTGACTGACGAGCAACAAAGCACCCGGCCAAAAT
>JAFAJU010000092.1 GCA_019236035.1 Verrucomicrobiota bacterium
GGACGACCGAACCGGTAACCGCTCACCGGGAAGTTCAGGACGGCTCGCTGGGTCGTTGCGCCGTAGAGCGCGTCGGAGGGCACCTCCATGATGCCCATGGAATCTTTTTCGGGTCGGGTTTGCATAGTAGGGATTAGGTATTGATCCCCCCGCCTCCCGAAAAATGAAAGCCAATTCTGCCGGTAGGGTCGGCTGCCGGCGGTAGCGCGACCCTACCGCTTGACGTGCTGGACTTATTTTCATAACAGTCATACATTCCCTTTTTAACTTCATTATCTGCTTCATCTGTGAGCGAAACTCCTAATCACAATCTTCTCACCGTAAAAGAAACAGCCGAATATTTACGGATACCTCTCCCCACGGTTTATTACCTTGTCCAACGAGGACAGATCCCCGCGATTCAAATTGGCGGTCGGTGGAGAATTAAGAAATCTTCACTGGATCGAGATATTCTTCGCCAGGACAAACAGGGTCAGCCCACTGTTTTAGTGGTTGATGATGATCCCGGCCTGCAAGAGTTGTTTAAGACGTTTTTGAAAAAGATCGGATTCAGCCGGGTGGTTGTGGGGACCGCCAAGGACGCTATCACCAGCCTGCGAAAACAAAAGTTCGATCTGATGTTCCTGGATCTCCAATTACCGGATGCGCCCGGAGATCAGGTGTACAAAACCGCGAAGCAGATTGATCCGGATCTGAATGTCATCGTAATCACCGGTTATCCGGACAGCGAAGTGCTGGACAGGATCCTGCAAGTAAGCCCAGTCACGGTTCTGAAGAAGCCTCTTAAGATCGAGCAGCTAAACCAGACGGTGAAGATTCTCGGCCATTCCACGTCCAGGGTGGAACCCTAATCCGGCCCCGCCGCATTTCGCCTAATCGCCCTAGAACTCGTCCTCGCACTCGATCTTCGGGTGCGAGCCGGAAGCCTGTGCCAGCGTTGCAACGTACGATCCGGGCGGAAGCAAAGTAGCATAGGCGTCCCGCCTGTCGAGCGTGTAGCAGCAACGTGAACACAGGGGGTCGAGTGCTTGAACCGAAATCCCGAAGTTAGAAATCGTGCTCGTGCTCGTAATCGAGAGAAGCCGGCAGATCGAGGGCGAGGACGATGCCACCAGGGCTTTTCTCGAGTCAATTAGATCGCTGCAGCCAGAGGCTCGCGACCCTCCGGTGTCCGGTCCAACTCTACAACTTGAAACCTGACGCCGCGCTTTGTGAACGCCTCGGAAAACTCCGCCGGCATTCCAAAATCTGTGATCGTCAAGTGTATCTCTGAGAGGCTGGCAAAAGTCGCCAGGCAAGCATGACCGAATTTTGTCGAGTCCGCGAGTACATAACTCTCATCAGCGGAACGCATCATCGCCTGCTTCACCTCCGCGTCGAGCGGATTCGGCGTACTATGCCCATGCGTGAGGGTAATTCCGGAACTACCGAGAAAAGCCCGGTCCGCGTGGAAAGTCCCCAGCGTCTTGATCGCCGTGGGTCCAATTAAGGCTAGACTATGGTTCCGGACCTGACCGCCAACCAACAAGATCTCGTACCCGGCCCGCGATAACTCTATCGCGGCGGGCACCGAACTCGTGATGACATAGAGAGAACGGAACTGGCTCGGAAGCACCTGGGCCAATGCTAAAGTTGTGCTGCCGGCATCCATGATGATCGTATCACCATCGTGAATATAGGCCAGGGCCGCTCGCGCTATCAGGTCCTTGGAAGAACCATGCATCTGCAGCTTCTGGAAAAACGAGGCGTTGAATCTGCTCCGATGCGAGAAAATTGCACCCCCATACGTTCGCTGGAGCATACCCTGCTCTTCCAGCTCGGCCAGATCTTTGCGCACCGTGACCTGGCTTACTTCGAATAGTCCGGCCAGCTCCTCGACTTTGACGTTCCCTTCGGTCTCGAGAAGTTGCAAAATTCTTCGTCGCCGTGCTTCCGCTGTCACAAAATATTTGCCGGTAGGGCTGCCCTCCTGCGCGTCCGGGGGAGCACGTCCACAACATCTCGAACGCACATATCCCGGACGCGCTGGAGCGCGGTCCTACCGAGTACCTTTCACCGGAATCTCAATTGGTTTGCCGTCCCAGTTCTTTGTTACCCAGTCGTAGTGTGGATCGTTAATCGCATTGATCTTTCTAAGATCGCCCGCGAGGAAATTCAGGTAGTAGGCGTTTGTACCCGGTGCTTTCACCACCGGATGATAGCCTTCATGCACTAATACCAAATCGCCGTCGTGCAGCGGGATCGCCACATCCAAATCGGTGTCTCTGGTGTAAATCCGTTGAATGGCGAATCCGTCCGGGGGTGTTAACCGGTAATAGTAAGTCTCTTCGTGGTACGAAGAGTTATCCCGCGTATCATGCCGGTGCGGCGGAAAACTGGACCAGTTGCCACTTGGAGTATGAATCTCGTAAACGGTCAGGCGTTCGCTCAACTCGTCAGAATCTAACAACGCGCTTACGCCGCGTTTCACATTTGCGCCTCCGCGAATTCCAGACGGAATCTCTCCCCGCCGGATTACGCGAGCAGGCAGTTTTCCCGCTGCAGGTGCTCCGCCGATGGCCACTTCGAAGCCGTCACTGCTCGTCAGCACGTAGGCCGTACGGGGCGGAAGATAAACGACATCGGCCAGTTCGCGAAAAAGATCTTCGCGACCTAATTGGAGAGTTTCCTGATTAAAGGCGATTGCTCCATGACCTACCAGTGGGACAACGACAACTTCCTCTTCACCGGTATTTCCTTCCAACTGCTGGCCCGCGGCGAGCGCCGCAACTTTGAAAGAGAGATACTTCCAATGCGCGGTTTCCGGACGCACATCGTGCAGGTAAAGATGGCCATGGTTAGGTCTATAATGCCGCTTCATGCCTGTATCTCCGAAACCTTGACCGGACGATTTTCCCGCCAGCTCTTAGTGGTTGCTAACGCCAGGCGCAGCGTTTCCAGAGCATCCTCCGGCCCTGGAGAGGGTTTTCTTCCCGCTAACAACGCCCCAAAGAAAGCCTCCAGTTCTAAGCGATAAGCCAGTTCAAAACGGTCTGGGAAGTTTTCGAAATGATCGAAGCTTGAATTGAAGTCCTTAGCGAAAAGGAGCGGCGTTTTCTGTGGAGCTTCAACTACGACCTTGCCGATCGCACCGGCTACTTCGGTACGAATGTCATATCCCCAATTGGAATGACGAGAGGTCTCCGCAACTCCCAACGCGCCGTTAACAAACTTGAGAAACGTCACCGCCGTGTCAGCATCGCTTGCCTTGGCGAATCTCTCATCTACCAAAACCGTGCCCCACGCCTGGACCTCTTCAACTTCGCCTACCAGAAAACGGGCGAGGTCCAGATCGTGCACCGCCATGTCGAGAAAAAGGCCGCCGCTTCCCATTAAGAATTCGAGGCTCGGGGGATAAGTATCGCGGCTGAGAGCTCGAAACAATTCGATTCGACCGAGGTCATCTGCCTCAATTTTTTGCTTGGCGCGCGCATAACCGGGATCGAATCGACGCATGAATCCCAATTGCACCGAGATTCCTCGATCCTGAATTAACTTCACCACGCGGGTGGTCTCGGCGAGGTCGAGCGCGATCGGCTTTTCGCTGAAGACAGCTTTACCCGCGTTCGCCGCCAACTCGAGCAATCGAGCATGCGTATCGGTCGGAGTCACTATCACGACCGCGTCAACGCCTGGATGAGTGATCGCCTGCTCGACGTCCGTTAAAGCCTGTTCCGCGCCGACGAGCGCTCTTCCGCGTTCGGCCGCTTCGCGCCTGGGATCAGCGACGACCAAGACTTTTACTCCCGATATCCCCAGCAGATTACGTAGATGGGTTTCACCCATTCGGCCAACACCGAGGAATGCGACGCCTATCGAGGATCCGATACTCATAAAACCGCCTCTTCAACACCAAGTTCCGCAGCGACTATGTTGAGCTCTTCCTTCGTGGCGACTTTTGAATGCCATTCGTGCTTACCTTCGGCGAAGTGAACGCCTTTGCCTTTTACCGTGCGGGCTATGATTAAAGTTGGCTGATCTGAACTTCCGGAGGCTTTAGCCGCCTCTAGCGCTGGGACAATCTGTGAAAAGTCGTGCCCATCGATTTCCTGAACGCGCCAACCGAGTCTTTCGAAGATCCCTTTGAGGTCCACGCTATCCCACGGGTCACGCCGGTCGCCGCGATGCTTCTGACCTGGCCTAAGCAGCCAACCAAACTGCTGCAGCCCGTTCCAGTCAAGAATCGTGGTCAGGTTTCCGAGTTTGTACCTGGGAGCCACATGCAACGCCTCCCAAATCATTCCCTCCTGGAGTTCGCCATCACCAATCATCACAAAGGTGTGAAAATGCTGTCCGCGCAACCGAGCACCCAGAGCAATTCCAAGCCCAACCGACAATCCCTGGCCCAGTGAACCCGTCGAAGTCTCTAAGCCGGGCAGTTTTGTGACATCCGGATGCCCCTGCAATCGCGAGCGCCCCTTGTCAAACGTCTTTAGCTCTTCAACCGGAAGATATCCTCGCAGTGCCATTACAGTGTATTGCCCAATCGCAGAATGCCCTTTTGAAAGAATAAACCTGTCTCGCTCCGGCCAGTGCGGTTCTTCCGGTCTGACCTTCATTACCCGAAAATAAAGCGACACCATGAGATCCATGGCCGAAAACGGTCCGCCCACGTGTCCCGCACCGCTTCCGGCCACCGTGCTGATCACCAGCCAGCGCCCTCTCTGAGCTAGCTCCGCTAAGGGCTTGAAGTCTGCTTCACCGCTCATAACCTTGTCCGGCTCAGCACGGTGCGGTCGCCAGCTTTACGCGAAAACAGGGCGTTGTTTCTCGGTCGCTTTTTCGTAATTTTCCCTGGTTTTACGGGTTTTCTCTTCCGCGCTGACTTCCGCTACGGGCACATCCCACCAAGTACCCAACCCGGGCATCCGTTTTTCCGGGTCGACCGGAACCACAATGACAGTGACTCGGTCAGCGTTACGCGCATCGTTAATGGCCTTCTTAAGGTCTGCTGCGTTCCGTGCGAAGATCGCATTGGCGCCCATCGACTCGGCATGTTTCTGAAAGTCGACCGGGATATACTCGCCCGTCAGCTGCTTAGTGGCACGATCACGATACCGCAATTCGTTTCCGAAATCCGATACGCCGACAGCGCGCTGTAACCCCAGAATGCATTGGTAGCCGTGATTGTCGACCAGTACGATCGTCAGCTTGAGGCCTTCGCCCACAGCGGTGACTATTTCGGAGTTCATCATCAGGTAAGAGCCGTCTCCCACCATGACGACCACTTCACGGCCAGGCTCTGCCAGCTTGACTCCTAGCCCTCCTGCAATCTCGTAGCCCATACATGAGTAGCCGTACTCCATGTGATACGCTTTTGGGTCTTCCGGTCGCCAGAGACGCAACAACTCGCCAGGCATTCCCCCGGCTGCGCAAACCACAGTCGCCTTGCCCCCGACTGTCTCATTCACTAGCCCGATGACGGCCAACTCTCCCAGTGGCTCGGAACCTCCCTGCGGCGTTCGCAACTCAGTGACTTTCGCATCCCAGTCCTCTTTTAGATGCTGTATCTCGCTCCGGTACGCCGCCTGAGTCCCGGAATACCCTGCTCCCTTGAGCTCCCCTCGCAGTGTACTTAGCGCACGTCTCGCGTCCGCGATGAGCGGCCGCGACCCAAGCTTGTTAGCATCCATTGGCGCGACGTTTATGCCTACGAATCGGACGGTCGGGTTCTGAAACGCTGACTTTGAAGCAGTCGTAAAATCACTCAACCTTGTTCCCAGAGTGATAATCAGGTCGGCTTCACGGGCCAGTTTGTTGGCAGATGTGGCGCCGTTCGATCCTATCGGTCCGGCGTTCATTGGATGATTCCAATTCAGGACTCCTTTACCGGCCTGGGTTTCAGTCACTGGAATACCGAACTCTTCCGCAAACTGCCTCAGTTCTTCGGACGCTTCAGAATAAATCGTGCCGCCACCTGAAATGATCAAGGGACGCTGGGCGCCTTTCAGCAGATTTACGACTTCCCGCACTAGCTCAGGTTCCGGCACCGGGCGGCGCACGTGCCAAACTCTTTTCTCAAAGAACTCAATAGGCCAATTATGCGCTTCAGCTTGAACGTCCTCTGGAAGAGTTATAGTCACTGCCCCGGTCTCTGCGGGATCGGTCAGCACGCGAAAGGCCTCAGGCAGACTTGCCACCAATTGCTCCGGGCGAGAAATCCGATCGAAAAAGCGCGACACCGGTCGGAACGCGTCGCTGGCACTGACATCGCGCTCGAGCGGATGCTCAAGCTGCTGCAACACTGGATCCGGTACTCGATTCGCGAAATAATCGCTTGGCAAAAGAAGCACCGGAATACGGTTTACGGTGGCCCCCGCAGCGCCTGTAACCATGTTGGTTGCGCCCGGCCCGATAGAAGTCGTGCAGGCGAAAGTAGCCAGCCGATTTCGGTGCTTTGCGAATGCTGCCGCGGTGTGAACCATGGCCTGCTCATTCTGCGGTCGATAAAATCTGAGACCTTCCGCTTGACTGAACTCGACAATACCCTGACCTAGCCCTGCGACGTTGCCATGCCCAAAAATTGCCCAAATTCCTTCGATAAATCGGTTCTCGCGCCCGTCTCGTTCGACGAATTGGCGCGCCATGAATCGGACTAAGGCTTGTCCGGTAGTTAGACGAATGAATCTATTCATTAATGACCTCCTTCCAGAAACGCACTGGTAGTGGGAAAAGCCGCAAACTGGGAACGGACGACATACAGACCCTTTGGGGGAACGGAGATTTCGATTTGTTTCGAACTGTTAACAGAATGAAACCCGGCTAGTCAAGTGGAACTCCAGCGATTTGCGCAAGCTTCCTTTCTCCGATATTAGAATCTCCTCGGAGACCCTCTCGGAAGAAATCTGCTTCAGCAAGAAAAAACTGAGGTTTCGAATCGAAATACTAAGGGCAGGCTTGCACAGAAGGTCCACTTGGATCGGTCCCTGTTCTCGGCGTCCTCTGTGGTAAAATGTCCCCTCCTTGCCCTTCCTAATCGCGATGTTCCGCTAGACCGCGAGTAAAAATGTGGTTGTGAATCGGCCTTAAGATTTCGAGCACTTCCGCCAGTAAGGCTTCATCAATTGGTTCGTTTACAAAGGCGATGTCTTCCCGCATTTCCTCCGGGCGTCCTGTGCCAACCAAGGTCGTAGCAATGTCGGAATTTGTGCAACAATATTGGACCGCAAGTTTGACGATGTTCACGCCTTTTGCCGCACAGTGAGCCACAGCGTTCTGGCATCCCTGTTTGATAGCTTCGCCTGCAGGGTGCCAGACCGGCGGACCTTCCGGGGTGAGCAAACCCATACCGACCGGAGCGGCATTGATGATGCCGACGCCCTTTGATTTTAGGTAAGGAATCAAACCCGCCAGGGTGTTGTCATTTAATGTATAGTGGCAAAACGACAAAATGGTCTCGATAGTGCCGGGTGCAACACGGTCCAGAATGCTCGGAAAAATCTTTAAGGGAAGCCCGGTAATGCCAATATGGCGAACAAGGCCCTGGCGCTTGAGAAGCTGAAGCGCCGGTATCGTTTCATCCACGATCTGGTCGTGATTTCCAAATTCGATGTCGTGGCACTGAATGAGATCCACATAGTCGACACCAAGTCGCTTCAGGCTGTGCTCGACACTGCGCTCCGTGCTAGCACGCGAATAGTCGTAATCATGTCTCGCCTCGCTGTAGCTGCCAATTTTTGTCGCGAGATAGTATCGTTCACGCGGCACTCCCCGCAGCGCGCGGCCGAGATTCAATTCCGCTAACGTGCCGCCGTACGCGGGAGAGACATCTATGAAATTTATCCCGCCTTCAAACGCGGCATGGACAGTCTCGATGCACTGATCAAGCTTCGCGCCACGAGATACCTCCCCAAGCGAACGCGCTCCGAAACTGAGACATGAAACCTGGAGGCCGGTTGGACCGAGTTTGTTGTACTTCATTTGGTCGGCCTCAGGAATTCGCAACACGAGCCAATAAGCCGTTGACAGCGGGATCGGAGATACTGCGATTCAGGCCGCGGGTAACCGCATACATTGAATTCTTCCCGTTCATTGAAATTATTGTGATTATCTGGCAAGTCCTGTTTTAGCTTGCCATGTGCTGCGGATGAAAATAGATGTGGCGAACTCTGTATGGTTGGGAGCCCTTTGCTTATCGCAGAAAAAGCACGGACCCGATTACAGTCAGTGATTGCTTCTTTGCGGGAAGGCCGACCCACGAACTTGAATGTTGTTCGGTTGCCCAACCCGGCAGACGTCGTCGTCACTCCATGTGAAGTCAACGAATTACATGGCACGGGCACTTTGCTTTTGAGGATATTCAAAGATTCACCCTCAGTAATTTCGTTGCGAACAAGTAATTTCTATGACCTCCCGCAAAATTTCGGAGTCGCAAATTTCTGTTTGCCGCTGGCCCAAGCTTCCCGCTCCGAGGTCCTGTCCTGGGTCAAATGGTGGCTGAACACAACTTCTGTCCGCCGCGTCGTCTGCCTGCCCTATCTCCCTGCAGATCCTGTTGTTGGCATTACGGTGAAAGAACTCTTCAACGCTCGATTGTGCACCTATATCATGGACGATAAGAACGTCTGTACCAATGGAATTCCCGATTCCTTAATGGAAGAGTTGCTTGCTAAGTCGGATCTCCGCCTGGTCATTTCGCCGGAAATGCGCGAAGCCTACGAAAAGAAATATCGTCTCAAGTTCTATCTTCTCCCCCCGCTCGTCTCGGATGAGTTGCTTAGGAAAACTCCCCTTCGGCAACTTAATGGAGTGAAACCTCGACGATGTGTTCTGATCGGAAACATTTGGGGTCAGCGGTGGCTTGACTTGCTTCGGAATACGATTCGCAACAGCGGCTATCAAATTGATTGGTATTGCAATCAAAAAAAACCGAGAGCCCTTTGCTTTGACCGCAATGAATTAGAACAAGACGGCATCCGGCTGCTGGATCCGATCCCTGAGGTTGATCTTCCTGCAATTCTTGCGCAATACGCTTGTGCCATTGTCCCGTCCGATACCCTCGACGGAAAAAGTCCGCCGAATGTGCAGGCGATAGCGGAGTTGAGCCTGCCCAGTAGGATTCCGTTCGTGATCGCGACATCGCATCTCCCCATAGTCGTCCTTGGCCATCCTGCAACCTCCGCGGCCCGCTTTGTTGATCGATTTAAGTTTGGCGCGGTCGTCCCTTATGATGCTGATGCTGTCCGAACCGCTTTGGAAAGGCTTTCTGAACCTGAGACACAGGCGGCTATACGGTGCCGCGCAGCGGCATTAAGCGGGAGCTTTTCAGCGCGAGGTTCTTCCGACTGGATTTGGCGTTCCCTCGAAGCAGGCAAAGCGTGCGACCTTACTTTCGAAAAATTGATGCCTCCCTCGGAAGGTGAAAGTCTTCTAGAGGGCAATTGACCTGATGAACGAATCCGTGGATGCCCAATCTTTGTATGAGTTGGAGAGCATACTCCACTCGCTGGTTGCGAATGATACCGCTATCCTGGACGCGCTTGCGCAAATGCTCACCGCTCTACAACAGATGCAGGCCAGGAGCGAACAAAGCCTGGGCAATCTTTGTGGCGAGGTCCGCGAACTGCGAGCGGAAGTACGCAACCTGAGCCTCGAGTTAACCGAAGCCAGAGAGAAGACCGCCAGCAGGCGCCAGCCTTTCATTGTGACAGAGGATGCGGTTTCAGCACAGAATCCAGAGCTGGGTTTGCTTGAATATCTGTATTCCTTTTTGACTAATACAAATGCCATCGATGTGGGCGCCAATGTGGGCAGAGTCTCAGAGCGCCTGCTAAAATCCGGTTACATCGTCTACGCTTTCGAGCCGTTTGGCCCTTCGTTTCAGATGCTGTGTAAAAGGCTGAAAGCCAGCCAGAGTTTTCATCCATTCAACGTCGCGCTCGGGCCGGCGGACGCAACGATGAATCTGCATATCGCCTCGGATCTATCCGGAGTCAGCAAATGGGATTCCAGCCTTTTTCACAGTTTGATTGAGCGACCGATGCTGCAGGATCTCCAGTTTACGCAGTCCGTTCCTGTTCAAGTGCGTAGTCTCGAAAGCTTACGCCGAAATGGTGAGATTCCGGAGTCCGCCGGTCTGCTGAAGATCGATACAGAAGGTTTCGATCTTGAAGTCATCCGCGGCATGGGAAACGGCGATTTTACTGTCGTGATGTCTGAGTTTTGGGATCCTGCGCATCCCTTTGGCCGTCTAGCCACCGGGAGACTCGAAGATCTTGTTACCGAAATGAAGAGCAGAGGCTACCACTGGCATATTGTGATTTATCACCAGGATGAGACCTCGGCGATCTCCTACTATTGTAATCGCGCACAAACGGTTCCCAACTCGTGGGGGAATGCATTCTTCTTCCGAGACCACGCGATTTTCGCCAAAGCACTTCGTTGGTGCGAGGAAGTTCTTGTCGCAACCCTATATCACTGACGATGCAGGGACAGGGTATAATACTTTGTTGCGGAATGATCCGTTCAGCGTCAACGCTGCAGTACCAAGTCGTTGCGGACCTTGTTAAACGAAGCCGCCTTGGCCAGAGTATTGGCTATGCAGATCGACAGAGCATCCCGGAAGTTATGCAGAAATTGGACCGGGTTGCCGGTTTCGCGGTAGTTAAAACACACGAAGTTCTTCCGGAATTGGACCCGTTCATAGAACAGGGGCTGGTTCGCCTCTTGTATTCTTTTCGTGATCTGCGGGCCGTCGCGCTCTCAGTAATGCGAAAGTGGGAAATCCCATTTGCGCATGTGATCGGCCGAAATGGATGGCTCGACACTGCGGTCGCTTCTTCTACCCGCTGGCTTTCAGTCCCTGGGGTTTGCGCAAGCCGCTATGAGGATATGGTCTTGGCGCTGCCTGGCGAAGTCACGAAATGGGCGTACGCTCTTGGTTTGAATATCAGGCGGGGGCAGGCCGAGGAGTTGGCCGCGCGATATTGCATCGAAGCGCAGCGGGATCGGATTCGAATGATCCAGAACCCAGGTGAAGCCGGCGGACCCACTGAATACTTTGATCCCGAAAGCTTGCTTCACCCCAACCATATCATTGACGGTTCGTTGGAGGGATGGAAGATAGGATTGGAGAAATGGCAGATTCGTCAAATTGAGGGTCGTTTTTCCAGGTGGCTGTTGGATCATGGCTATCAACTCACTAGCGCTGCTGGGTAGGGAGGCGCTTCCGCTGGTCTGCGCATGCGCGTGCCCGCTCTGGTGGGCGCGCTGTCCCGGACGCGCACGAGCGCGTCCCTAACAGACCACCTCTGTATGCGAGACAGTGCACTAGTCGAAGTCCAACATCTGACGAAGCTATTTGGAAACTTCAAGGCGGTCGATGACGTATCGTTTTTCGTTCGGGCCAGCGAGATCGTTGGCCTTCTTGGCCCGAGTGGTGCGGGGAAGACAACGACGATTCACATGATGCTGGGCTTGATTTCACCAACTGCCGGCAGCGTGCGGATTTTCGGCAAGCGCCTTGAGGAGAACCGTGAACAGATTTTGCAAAAGGTTAGCTTCACAGCTCCGTACGTGCTCTTCCCTACCCGGCTTACCGTCTTCGAAAATTTGCTGGTCTTTGCCCGGCTTTACAGAGTCAATCATCCGTCATCGAAGATCCGGGAACTCCTGCGGATGTTCGCCATAGAGCACCTGAAGAACAAACCTGTCTCGCGTTTATCCTCGGGGGAAAATACCCGGGTAGGGCTTTGCAAAGCGTTTATGAGTGATCCGAAATTGCTGCTGATGGACGAACCAACTGCCTACCTCGATCCGCAACTAGCCCTTCACGTGAAAGAAATTCTCCTGAATATGCAGTACAGGTCTGGCACGACCATTCTCTACACGTCGCACAACATGGCGGAGGTAGAGGAGATGTGCAGCCGAATCATATTTCTCAACCGAGGCCGGGTGCTTGCCACCGGTACTCCGATTGAAGTAACTCAGACCATCCTTAAAGAAAATCGCACTGAACCGGCACTGAGGGAGGTTTTCCTGCACTTAGCGAGGAGGCAGCCAAATGAAGTCGCATAGGATCGAGGCGATCATCCTGCGGCACACCTGCGAAGCCCGGCACAATTTGAATCGGATCGCCGAGATGGTGTACTGGCCAGTGCAGAACATAGTCGTTTGGGGGTTTTTCACTGTTTATCTGGCCCGGGATAACCATCTGCGGCCGGGCGCGGTCAGCTTCCTGCTGGGTGCAGCCATTCTCTGGGGAATGTTCTATGCCTTCCAGCGCGACCTGGCCACGGGGTTTCTGGAAGAGCTCTGGTCGCGAAACATCATTAACTTATTCTCCACACCTCTGAGCATTTCGGAGTACTTAACTGGTCTGATTATCGTAAATCTTCTAAAGGCGCTGCTTGGCATGATAGCAGCGGCCCTGACTGCCTGGGTCTGTTATGCCTACAACATCTTTCCGAAATCACTTGCCTTGATCCCGTTTATGCTGAATCTGGCTCTGTTCGCCCTGGCTATTGGCGTGATTATTATCGGCCTGATTGTCAGGTATACCACCAGAATCCAGACTCTCGCGTGGAGCTTTGCCGGGTTACTGATGCCCTTCTCTTGTGTATTCTATCCTTTGAACTCGCTACCAAAACTTTTGCGTCCTTTCGCCTGGGTCCTGCCAACTACTCATGCCTTTGAAGGGATGAGGCAGGCGATCCAGGGGGGAGGATTTTCGACTCTGCACTTCGCCTGGGCGATTACATTAAATGCGCTCTACTTTCTGCTCGCGATCCCGATCTTTCGGATGATGTTTGAGTCTGCACGCTCGCGCGGGCTCTTGGTAAAACTGGAATAGAGGCATTGAGTTTATGTTTCAGCAGGTTAGCTCTGCTATGTGGGGGTTCACCACCTATGTGTTCCCCGCGTCTCTGGCAGGTACCTTGCTCGAGGTCTTGATTCCGGGAGAAAAGCAATCCGTCCAGTCGCGTCTCCGGGCAATTCCTATCTGGATAGTTTATATTTTCATTGGGGTTAGTTCCGGAGCGCTTCTTAGGTGTCTTCTCGATTTACTGCATATCCGGCCACTGCTCTCAGTGGATCTGAAGAACGCAACTAATTCAAACGATGTTGTTGTTATCATCGCGGCCTACGCGGTGTTTCCCGCCGTCGGTTTCTTCATCTACGATTTCTTCTATTACTGGTTTCACCGGCTCCAACATACATTCCGCGTGCTTTGGCGCGTGCATGCTGTCCATCATTCCATTGAGGAGTTGAACGCCTTTAACGACTATCATCATTGGCTGGAAAACGCGTTACGGGTGCCCTTGATTCTGCTTCCGATGTCATTGCTTATTTCCGTGCGTACCTTCGACGTCATTGTTTACACGATGATCCTCCAGTTCATGGGGCAGATGACGCATGCCAATTCAAAAATCAGTTATGGCCTCTTCCGATACGTTTTTTCTGAGCCCAGGTATCACCGGATTCATCATTCGGCGGAGAAACGCCACTGGGGCAAGAACTTCGCCTTCATGTTTCCTTTCTGGGACGTGGTTTTCGGTACGGCCTATTTCCCAAAACCCGACGAATATCCACGGACAGGGCTTCCGCAGCAGAGAGAGCCACGCTCAATCGTAGAGTATATCACGGCTCCTTTCCGGCGCTAAAGTAGCATAGGCTTCCAGCCTGTCGGGCGCGGCGCTGCCCCGCAAATACAGGCTGGGAGCCGTGTCCCGGAGGGACGGCTTGCAAGCCCTAAAAAATGCCCAAACTCCACATACAGGCTGGAAGCCTGTGTGCTCGCCAGGCCGGCCTCGTTACGTAATAAAGTAGCTCAGGTTCTCCAGCTCGATCGCGAGATTGACATTGTTGACTACGACGTTGTTTGGAACCTGCAGAATCGATGGAGAGAAGTTCAGGATCGCCTGGATACCCGCTTCGACCAGCGCGTTAGTAACCGCCTGCGCATTCGTCCCTGGAACGGTCAGGATGGCGAGTTTTACGCTGTGCTCAGAGATAAATCCACCTAAGCGGTCCATCGGCAGAATCGGCGGATTTCCGCCTTTTGCGCGCTCCGGCCGGATATCAAACGCCGCCACGATTTCGAAACCCTCTTTGGCAAAACCGTCATAGTGAATCAAAGCGGACCCCAGATTGCCGGCGCCAATGAGAATGACCGGCTGAAAGCGCGCGGTCCGAAGCACGCTCGCCAACTGGGTGACCAGCGAGCTCACCTTATAGCCGAGCCCTCTGGTACCGAACTGGCCAAAGTATGTAAGATCTTTCCGGAGCTGGGTCGGCTTGACACCCGCGGCCTTCGCTAGCGCAGCTGATGAAACCGTTTCAATCCGATTCTGGTGGAGTCGTTCAACAATCCTGAAATACAGCGAGAGCCGATAGACAGTCTTCCGGGGGATGACAAACTTCGCCACATGTGAAAAATATCGAATCCCCGCAACAGCGTCAACGGGTGGTCCGCCCAACGGAATCGTCCCGGCTCTCGTGATTCCTGCTCTCTGCCGCAGCCGGTTTCTGGAAAAACCGGGAGACCAGCCATCCCAGATTCTCAATCTCGATCTTCGAGCCTTCGATGAAGTTTTCCGGTCCATGCTCAATCACTACGACCCAGCAAAACGCTGCGATCGCGAAAAAAATAAACCAGAGCAGTAACCGGATGTGATGCACAGGCGAAAATAATCGTGCGGGATTTAGACCGCAAGGCGGCCAGGACTCTTGCGACTGTTGAAATATCCTGGCTAGATTATCGGCGTGAGTTATCAAGTCTTCGCGCGAAAATATCGGCCCCAAGTATTCGACGACGTTTTGGGCCAAGATCACGTCGTGCAAACCTTGAAAAATGCGATTGAGCGCGGACGCATTGCGCACGCCTACCTGTTTGTCGGTCCGCGCGGTACTGGAAAAACTTCGACAGCCCGGATCTTGGCCAAGGCTCTAAATTGCATCCATGGCCCAACGGTCAATCCATGCGGAGTCTGCGATTCATGCCGGGAGATTTCCCAGAGCGTCAGCCTCGACGTGCTCGAAATCGATGGCGCCAGCAACAACAGCGTCGATCAGATCCGCGAACTCCGGGATAACGTCCGCTTCGCACCGGCGCGTGGCCATTTCAAGGTCTACATCATCGATGAGGTTCATATGTTGACGCAGCAAGCGTTCAACGCTCTCCTGAAAACCCTGGAAGAACCGCCGGCTCACGTGATTTTTATATTTGCGACGACTGAGCCGCACAAGGTTCTGCCGACCATCCTTAGCCGATGTCAGCGGTTCGATCTACGCCGGATCCCGGCCCTCACTATCGCGAAGCATCTGGCTTACATTGCCGGCAAAGAAGGGGTAACCCTCTCCCAGGATGCGGCTGCGGCTATTGCCGTCGCAGCGGAGGGAGGTTTGCGAGACGCCGAGTCGATGCTGGATCAGTTGGTCGCATTTTGTGGAAACACAATTGGCGAGCAGGAAGTGCTTGAGGTTTTTGGTCTTACCTCCGAACACGTCGTCGCAAACCTGACGCGCGCAATTCTCAATCAGAAAGCTGCTGAGGCACTCGCTATCGTCCATCAACAAGCGGAAGCAGGCAAAGATTTGACCAAACTTCTCAGCGACCTCCTGGCATTTTTTCGAAACCTCTTGATTTACAAGATTGACCCCCAAAGTTTGCGGGAAGAAATCAGCGAGCAGGCTCGAACCTCACTTGAGGAATTGGTTACGGTGGTTGACACGCAGCGGGTGCTGCGCCTGATCGAAGGAATTTCGGAGGTTGAAGCCACGATTAAGTGGACACCGAACAGGAAGCTTCACCTGGAAATTGCTTTGATCCGCGCGATTCATATGCTCAGCGAGGTCAGCTTGGAAAGCGTTATCGACGCCTTGGAAAATCTGCGCGGGGATTCGGAGACCCACGCGGGCAAAGAGACGACTCCCGTGCAGGAACAGGGCGCGGTCACGGAAACGCCCAAAAGCCAAGACACGCCAAAGCAGGTTGCAGGAGAGTCTCCCCCAATTAAACCGGAGCCCGAAGAAACGCCAAAAGATCGATCTGACCAAGCGACCGAAGCGGCGACAGCGCCGAGCGAGCAGTTGGAATCAGTTTGGCCGCGTATTCTTCAGGAAGTGCGTAACCGCAGGCCCTTCATTGTGTCCTGGATTGAGCCCGCGACTCCGCTTTCTCTTGAAGGCGGAACGCTTAAACTTGGATTCCCAAAAGATCTCGCAATCGGGGTCGAGTCGTTGTCTCGACCGAACAACCAGAAACTTCTGGAGGAAGTCGTCGGTGAGATTGTCGGTGGCACGTGGAAAGTCGTGTTCGAATTGCGAGACGACCTCGCTGCTGCGGAGGTGCGACCCTCTCCGAACTCGCCGCCAAGTCCGATGGAGGACTTTAAGAATGATCCAATGATTCAAAAAGCTCTGGAAATATTCAAGGCGGAGATCCAGGCTGAGCGTTAGACGATGAACATCCAGAAGATGATGAAGCAGGCTGCGAAGATGCAGGAACAGTTGAGTGCCGCTCTCGCAGAGAAAACTGTCGAGGTTAGCGTCGGGGGCGAGAAAGTGACCGTCGTTGCAAACGGCCTGGGCGATATAGTTTCGATCAAGATTTCCAAGGAAGTCGTCGACCCTGAAGACATCGAAATGCTGGAGGATCTGATCCTGAGTGGGGTCAAACAGGCCATCGAAAAGGGCAAAAGTTTGGCCCAGAGCGAGATGGGTCGCATGACCTCAGGACTCGGATTGCCGCCGGGATTGGTGTAGGGCGGTAGGGCGAGGCTCCGCCCGAGCCGCGGCACGTGGCGTCATCAAAGGCAGTTCATCGCGCTGGTCCCGCGGCTCGGGCGGAGCCTCGTATAGCTCCGTCCACCTTGCCCGCGCGCCAAAGGTAGCATAGGCTCCCAGCCTGACGTCCAGCCTCTATGTTGCGCCTAGCCCGCCAGCCACTAGCCACTTATATTCACCCCAACAAGTAACCGCTATGTTCAAACGCATCGGCAAACTCTTCCGTGGCTTTCTCGGTCTTTTCGTCACCGGTTTAGAACGCCAGAACCCCGAAGCATTGCTCCAAGCAGAAAAGGAAACCTTGCGCACCCAGATCGCGCGGTACAATCAAGGCTTGGCCGCTCATGCGGGCCTCTGCGAAAATCTCATGGCCCAGGTAAAAAAGCTGGAGGTAGATGAACGCGAACTTCGAGCCAAAGCCGCCGCTAACCTTCGGGTGGGCAATCGCGACGCCGCCGCTCAATACGCCTTACGCTTGCAAACCGTCACGCGCGAACTGGAGCAGAACCGGGTCCAACTGACTCAGGCCGAAACGACCTATAAGGAGTTGATTCGTGCCCGCGACGTCTCCGTCAGGGCTGCGCAGTCTAAAATCGAAACTCTCAAAGCGGACCTCGACGATCTGAAGGTCAAGAAGGCAGCCGCGGAGCTTTCCGAAATGGCGGGCGGCATGATTTCTCAGATTGGCGGAGCCGGTGACACGCTTGATCGACTCCAAAGTATGATCGAGGAGGAACGCATCAAGGCTGCCGGTCGGGTTCGAGTCGCACGCGACTCTCTCAATGCGGGCGACTTTGCCGTGAAGGAGGCCGAACAGAAAATGCTGGCCGACCAAGCCCTGGCCGATTTCGCCGCGAAAGAAGGAATTGCCCTCGAACCGGAGCCTGCTTCGCCCGATTCCAGCACGACCGCCACAGGGACGTCCTCGCGTACGATGGGGCCTCAGTCCGCCTGACCATACCGAGAAATCCTCCTCATGAGCGAGGTCGCTCAAAACCGTAACGCGCTGCCTTCCTGGGCCACGGAGATGATCTCGCTTTACGAGAGTCGATCCGTGAATCAATTCATCCTCCATGGCAATGTGAACGACCGGTTTTATTTGCCGCTCGGCAACAAGGCTTCGCTTGGCGCTATTCGTGATTTCCTACTCCGTGTTCTCCTTCCCGGTTTTGATTTGATTTTGAGCTACGACCTGGGCAACGGCATTCGCGTCGAAAAAGGTGGCGATATTTTTTCCCAATGGACGGGCGCGAAGGAGTCCCTTGAATTGCCCCGGCAACCGCGGCCTGCTATCGAACTCCTCACGCGCTTTTTTCGCTACGTGGCAAATCTCACGCGGCTAGGCAAACCCGAGTGGCAGGTGGCCTGCTACGTTCGCGCCTGCCATCTGGTCGCTCCGGCGCTGCCCGGTGCGCTCAACTATGATCTCAACGCGCTCGCCCTGCTCTTGCGGGATTGGGCGACGGACGAGCTCCTGGTCCAGCATCCGCTGGTGACCTGTCTGATTGCCGATAACCTCAACGACCTGCATCCGCTTATTGTGCAAAACCCTCGCGTCGGCAAGATCCAGGTGCCGCAACCCGCAGTGCACGAACTTGAGGCGGCCTTGGCACTGATCAAGCCGGCCTATCCTAAAGCCCTCGCCGAATTCAAGGGCGAACCATCCACCCTGGCCGATCAACTGGTCGGCGCCTCGATCAATTCGGTCGAAGAACTCCTCAAGCTTAAGGAGCACGGGAACGAGGCTATCCAACCGCGTGATCTGGTGGTTTTAAAGAAATCCCTCGTCGAAAAAGATTGTGGCGACCTGATCGAGTTTATTAGTTCCAAACGAACGCTCGATGATGTTCACGGCCAGGACAAGCTTAAAGACTGGCTTCGTCAGGATGTCGCCCTTTGGCGGGAATCGCACTTTCAGGCATTGCCGATGGGCTACCTGGTTTGTGGCCCGGTAGGAACTGGTAAGACTTTCCTGGTCGAGTGTCTCGCCGGTGAAGCAGGTATTCCGGTAGTTAAGGTCAAAAACTTCCGCGACAAATGGGTCGGCACCACCGAAGGAAATCTCGAGAAAATCTTCCGGCTGCTGCATGCCCTGCAGCGCTGTTTTGTTTTTATCGACGAAGCGGATCAGGCGCTCGGCAAGCGGGATTCCGGTTCGAACGACGCCGGACTCTCTGGCCGGGTCTATTCGATGATCGCCGCGGAAATGAGCGACGGCGACAACCGAGGTAAAATCATTTGGGTACTGGCTTCCAGCCGCCCCGATCTAATTGAAGTTGACCTCAAACGACCTGGCCGCGTCGACGTCAAGATCCCCGTCTTCCCTTCCTCCACGCCGGCGGAAGGATTCGAGCTGCTTCGCGCGCTATGCGAACGGCGCGGCGCGCCGCTCGATAAAAACAGGTTTGGTTCAATCGAAAAACTTGTGCCCGACTGGCTCACACCCGGAGCAGCAGAGACCTTGGCGGTGAAGACCCTGCGTACCGTTCTCACGCAAAAACTGAGTCCTGACGAGGCTCTCGTCCAAAGTCTGACCAACTATCAACCACCTGTTTCCCTCGAAGTGATGGAGGTGCAAATCCGCCTCGCAGTTAACGAAGCTTCGGATTGGGATTTCATTCCGCCAGCGTTCCGCAGCTATCGCGGGTAGGGAAGTGCGATCCAGTCCGCCTCGCGCAAAGGCACGCTAAGGTTGGACAGAATACTTGGGATCGACTCGTTGAACCAAACGCGACCCAAACCGAGATACATGCTTCGGAGGGAACGAGCACCAGAGCTGGACTTCAACCTTACCGTACCTCTGCGTACCTTTGCGCGAGGCGGCTCGAAAAAATGGCTCCTGAGGTAGGATTCGAACCTACGACCAATCGGTTAACAGCCGACCGCTCTACCACTGAGCTACTCAGGAGTGTCGTGGGCGAAGACACTAATCCCGAAGCCGGTCGATTCAAGCTAAAAATGCGCGTCGCTTTGCCCTCGTAAGTGCGTTGTCAGGGCTCTCGCTCCATTCGGCGTTTGAGCTGTCGCTCAAAGGCATCCACCGCCCGAAAAGCCATCTCGGCTGCGGCATTCACGTCAGTAATGCTCGGCTGAAGCTGCAAAAAATACTCCCAGGCACGATCCACGTAGGTTTGCGAACCGGATTCGTTACTCATGCGGACAAGCATAGCCTGCTCAGCTCGGAAACCCCTAGAGATTTGTATAACTATGGGTTAGCCGCAACCTGGAATTTGGCGATTTTTAGCGCCGAAGGCGTCACGTCAAGATAGACTAGCCCGCAGGGCTAGGAACTGTACGAAGGCAATCAGCGCTGAAAAGCGCGCCTCAATGAGGATTTATATTTTCTCGCGTCAAGCCGTGGATCTCGTGCACCGGCCATCGTTCTGTCGCGCCTTCAGCGCTTGCTCTTCTTTTTGCGTTTACCTAGGGCTGCGCTACGAGCCGAAATCGGCCCGTCGCTTGCCCTAGGCTTTTTTGATGTCGCGCCTTCGGCGCTGGAATCCGAAGTACGAAGCCATAAAAGGCCAAACTCGAGGTTTCACCTTGGCCTTGCGGCGCCACTGCGCCCTTCCTACGCGTCAGTGCTTATTGGTCTTGGCGATCAAATCGTCAGCCGTGAAGATCGGTGCGGAACAAGCATTGTCGGTACACAGAAAGGCGGCCGCCCTGCTCAAGGTTGGGTACTCGACATCCGGATTTGGCAACGGACCTTCACGTTCGTCCAACCATTCTACCCGTTTGTAAGTCGCCGGATCTAGCACAGCAGCCGCAAATAGCATATTCCCAGCCGCGTCATCTTTTCGACCTACGACCGTAATATGTAATGGCGGAGATGTGAGCTCCTTGTCGGCCAGCAGTACGCCAGCCACCAGAAATCCGCGGTGATCTGTCACCGCGGGCGCCGCCAGAAAGCTCATGGCACGTACAGCTATGTCCCGGTATTCCGAATTGCCAGTGTAATGCCACAACAAATTAG
Organism: Verrucomicrobiota bacterium; assembly: GCA_019236035.1. Lineage (GTDB taxonomy): Bacteria > Verrucomicrobiota > Verrucomicrobiia > Chthoniobacterales > JAFAMB01 > JAFAMB01. The sequence goes on from JAFAJU010000092.1 coordinate 20,741, forward strand.
CCAGCCGAACGATGCCCACATTTTCGTCCAATTGAGGCTTCGAAGCCAGCGCGCCTTGATGTGCGCAGGTGATGTACCCAAGGTTGTTCGCAAAGTTCGCTGAGATGAACCTGGCGGCACGCTCTGCTCTCTGCAGCCAGACACGATCGGCGGTGCACTCATACAACGTCAGAAACGCGCGGGCCATCGACAGTGTATCCCCAAGATAAGGCCCTAGGGCATCTGTATCGTCATGCCGAAAGCCGCCCTCTGGTAGCGCTCGATTGGCGCAAACCCAATTGGCCGCACGAATCGCATCACCGAGGCAATCCTTTGCACCGGAAACCGCGTAAAGTCTGGTGAGTGCGTTTATCGCCCAGCCATTCTCACGCGAATAAATGTGCGTATCGATTCGCGGTACGCCTCGCTTCCGCCGATCGGCATCGCTGAGTTGAAAGTACTCTCCGCCATGTTCACCCGGAATCAGATCTGCGTCCTGACTCGTGTAAAAAGCGCCATCCGGCGAGGTGAGAAAATCTTTTAGGTAGTTACGGATTCGGCTTGCAGCCCGCAAATAGGTCTCATCATGCCAAAATGCATAGGCTTGCGCGTAAATACGCAAATCCTCGGCCTGCATTTGCATGATCTTTTCAAAATGTGGATGCTGCCAGTCCCCATCCGTCGAATATTGGTACACACCGCCCCACGCCGGATCCATCAGATTGAGCTGGGCCGCGAGCGTCTCTCGCGCCATGCGACCAAAGGCCTGGTCGCCTTGAGCGGCCTCTGATAGGCAATACTCGATCGTGTCCCAGTCGAGAAACTTCTGAACGGTGCCCCATCCATGGTTTGTATTGTCGTAGTCGTCGATCAATAACTGGCGCAACTTGTTCCGCAAATCAGATCCCAAAGCGGTGGCGTGACCGGCAACTAAAGGCTTCTCGGCAACCACCGATGGGCCCGGGGTCGGGTCGTCAATGATCGCTTGCAGCATGGAAGCCATCGGAAGCGGCGGCAGGTAGCCCCGCCGCTTCACAATTTCGCCGCCATCGGCGTTGAAAACTATGGTGGCGGGCCAGCCGTAATCCTCATAACGGTTCGACAGATCGGGACGTGCATCCGCGTCGACGCGCACCGCAACATAACGCTTACGAATCAGTTCAATGACCGTCGGATCCTGATAGGTAGTCTCCTCCATCACATGGCACCAGTGGCACCAGACTGTACCGAGATCGAGCAGCACGAAACGACCTTCGTTCTTGGCTTTGGCGAATACATCGTCAGACCACGCTTGCCACTCGATACTCCCAGGCTCGGCCAACGTCCTGTTGAATGGCAGCAGCGCGAAAGCAAGTAAGATCGAAAGACCCCATTGTCTCATGATTCTTTGTCCGTTTGTCGGGAAAGCCGTTCAGCCGAAGAATCGGACCGAGGTCCCAACCAGCGTTTTAGGATTGCATCGATCGAGAACAAGCCGGGACCGAATACGAGCACGATCAGCGCGGCCAGCAGAAACGTAAATGGATCAGCCTTCACGAACTTATCTGGGTCACTGAATATGCTCGTGAGCGCTTCAAAATCCGCGGACACATAGGCCACGCTCATCGAAACGACGATCATTAGCGCGATCGGTCGCGAAGCCAGACCAACCATCAACAAGATGCTGCCGTAACACTCCAGTGCGCCCACAAAATAGGCGTTCACCCTTGGCAATGGTATACCAAGACTGGCAAAAAAATGGATGATCTTCCCAATGTGCGAAAGCTTCCCTTGCCCGGTCAGATAGAGCTGCCAAAAAAAGTATAGGCGCAGCGCCAATAGCAGCGGCGACTGTAGGAGATTGGCCCCGGTCACGAGCAGTTCGTACGCGCGCGATATTGCCTTTCGAATGGTATTCATGATCTGCGGCAGAACCAGCCCAGACTAGACCAGGCATCAAACCAATCTTTGAGTTGAGCCGACCAATCGATAGTCGTCCGTTCGCTCGCGGTGACTGCCTCGACGCAAGCATCTTCGACCGTCGAACCGCGCCCGAGCGATGACAGGATCGCAAACGCCTCCGGATCCAGCCGCTTGTAGTAGAGCATGTTATCGTGCCGGTGAACGGCCAGATAGACCTTCTCCCGCTTCGGCAGCCTGACACGCTTCCGGCGTACTGCAGCCTTCGGTGCGGCTTCCATGGCGTTACTCGCTTCACCGCGCAGAACGTCCGACTCACGCTTTTTCACCGCAATCAGAAAATCGTCAACGGCGCAATTCAGTTCCAATAACGAAAGGTAAGGTTGCAAGCCCAGTCGCAACTTTGCTGCCGGCGTATCAAGGATATCGTCTGGAGTGACCGGCGCTTTCGCCGGACCATCGAAGGCAACCACTTGCGCCCACTCAAACCTTACCATGTCGAGAGCTAGTTCCTCTCGTGGTGCGCTCCACTGTGGCTCCTCTGTCAGAAACTGTTCAAGGCGGTTCCCGAGATCGCGCAGGGTGTGCGAGTTGGACGGGTACCGCGACAAATAGGCAGTCGCGAGCTTCATGAACCTCCGCTCCCCAACGACCGCGCGCAGCCCAGGGTAATCGTCATAGAGGCAGTCGAGGGTCCGGAACCAATATTGGCGATTGTAAATTTCCAATCGCTCAAACGAGCTGAGGCGATCGTTCGGCTTGATAAACTCCGACGCGACCGCTTCCATAGAAGAGCCGTCAATCCAACGCTTCTGCATCCCCCATTGTGGGTTCAGCGGACGGAAAAGCGCGTTGGCCATCGCACGTTGCAAATCGCGCAGTTGCGCTCGTGAGTTAATCTTACGCGGTAGTTGCGGCGAGCTGTTTGTCCCGAAATTTGTTGGCTTTGAGCGCTTCATTATGAACCTCGTCAAAGGAGGGAATACGGTCATCCCACTCCAAAAGCGTGGCGGTGTGGCCAGCCAGCTTGATTGCGTGTGCGTACATCTTCCATACCGGGTCGAGGACCGGGTGGTCGTGTGTATCGAGAATGTATTTTTCGAACTTTGAGTGTCCCGCGATGTGGATTTGGCCTACACGATGATGAGGCACGTTGTTCAGATAATCGTATGGATCGAAGTTGTGATTTTGCGAAGAGACATAAATGTTGTTTACATCCAGAAGAATGCCGCAGTCCGCTAACTCAACGACTTCGCTTAAGAACTCCCATTCCGTCATTTCGGAGGCATGATATTCGGCGTAGCTACTGACGTTCTCGACACAGATTGGTACTTCAAGATAGTCGCGCGCGGCCCGGATCTTCTCCGCGGTATGACGCGCGACGGCAAAGGTGTAAGGCATCGGCAAGAGGTCATGCGTGTAACGCCCATCGACGCTGCCCCAGCAGAGATGGTCGGAAAGCCAGGGAGTATTTGTGTACTTAACGAGTCGTTTGAGGCGCCTGAGGTGTTCCCGATTGAATTTGTCGGCAGATCCGAAATAGATCGCGACGCCATGCTGGACTACCCGGTACTGTTCAAGAATCGAGTCCAGCACCTCCAGGGGCCTGCCTCCGTCCACCATGAAATTTTCCGAGATGATTTCAAACCAATCGACGACCGGCTTTTTCGCGAGAATGTGCCGGTAATGTGGCACACGAAGCCCTATGCCAACGCCGTATTCGGTGAATCCATTGAAAGCATTTGCGGGCATAATGTTTGAACTACTGCATTCCTAAACGTGGCTTTGCGCGAGAATGTTCCTTCCGCGCTCGTGGTCGAATTGGGTAAGCCGAAGCTTTACCCGAGCCACTACCACGCCGCCGCTTGGAAAGAGCGACTCGACTGAGCTCCCCGATGTCCTCGCCCTATCATCCTCTGCAAAGCAGAGACCCATGCGGCTTTTGTGTCGGGGAGGGACGGTTTCTATTTCGTCCCAAACGTGCTCCGGAACGCGATAGAAACCGTCCCTCCCCAGGCTATTTCCGTCACCCGGAAAGCCGAGCAACGTGAGTTTTAATTGTATATGGCCAGGACCTTACCCTTTACTGGCACATCCACCTTTGCCTTTGCAGGAGTTCTTACCCTTGCAGCCGTTGTCACCGGTCTTGCAGCCGCCTTGGCCTTTACACTCGTTCTGGCCTTTGCATCCGTGTTTGCCCTTTTCAGCGTCGGCCATTGTCTGCAGCGCCACGCCGGCTTTTGTACTAGTGGTGCTCGCGGCGTATGCACGTACCGCGAAGGATCCTGCCAGAAGGCCGGCAACTGCTGCGCCGGCGATCACTGCTTTGGATGGTCTAATCATCTGTTAGCTCTTTCTTTTGTGTGGTTGGTGTCTGGTCGCCTTCGCGACGCCACTCCTGTGGGGAGAAGACGATCAAACATCCAGTCTTCTATCTGTGCGTGCGTTGGCATATTTATAGATGCAGTTACGCCACTATTATTCCCCAAAATCACCGGATTCGGCGCCGAAGGCGCGATATCAAAGAGGCCTAGGGCGTCGGCCTTACCGCGCAGCGGTTACAGATCTCAGGGCTTCAGCCCTGCGTGGCACGGGCGTCTCGCTCGTGTTCCATGGCCCATCCACGGGCGAGACGCCCGTGCTACAGAGGGCTGAAGCCCAGCCCTAGCCCCCATTTTTTCGCGTCCTTTAGCGTGTTTCGCGGGCCTCAACACCCTATCAAGATCGGCCAAATCGTTTGCAGCGCACGAAGATTGACCGCACGCCTTTGGGTATCGGCAACAGATCGTTCGCGTGGATGATCGAACCGTCCCGCCAGAGCCTGAAACCATGATCCGTACCGCGCGGGCGAAAAAGCGCCACAGAGGTCTCCTCCAACAATCCGCGCTTTTTGCCGAAGGAGGCTGATTGCCCAGACAATATCAGCCAACGAAAACCGCCCGTTTTCCCAGTTGGTGATTGCCTCGCTCTCCGTCAGGCTGTCCAGATCCACGGTCACATAGACAGGTAAAGGTTGCAGCGATTCCGCGTATCGGGCAAAAGCCGAACGCCAATCAAGCGTAGACATTGGATAGAGCCAGGAAGGATAATTTTGGCCCTCAGATCGCCAGGGGGCAACCCACAAGCGACCGGAGCGGCACGCAGACCGGTTTCCGAGCAGACGCCAAGGAAGCCGGCATTCAAAGCTCCCGCAACCCCAAACTGCGACCTGCTTGACCAGGGGGTTCTCCAGAGCTCGATTGACCCATGCGCCGCACGACCAATGCGGCGGACGGACGTCCCAGTCCGGATGATTATCAAAGGACACAATTACAAACGGTTCTTTCACTTGACGGACGAAAATCGCTGTCAGGTGATGGAAGTCCCCCGAACCAGAAAGGACGAATGGGCGCAAAAGTTCGCCGAATTTTCGATGGAACTCTTCAATCATCCGCCTCGAAGTGATGAATCGCAGGGACGGCCCGATTTCTCGAGCATCTAGACGAGAAGGAGGTTCAAAGGACTCCGATCTGCCAAAATCCCAGGCGTCGTCGAACGCAAGCCAAACAGCTCCGGCGGTTTCAGGGCTTGAACCCGGACTGTTTACCATAGCTCACTCGCATTCGCGAACTTCCGAATGACCGGATCGTATCTCGTCGGCTCCAGCAGGGGCAGGATTCGTTTAAAGACAGGATTCAGCCAGCCGTAGGGCGAGCGGACATAGAGGTCCAACGGCTCCAGTTCCATCCTGAAATGGTACTTGGGATCGTAGTTCAAAGGCGCGCTGTGATAGGTGTGAATTCCGTTCCTGAGTGCCCAGGTGATCGTGTCGCGCCAAGTCAGAAAATAGAGATGATAGTCGAGGGCCACAGAATAATCCAGGCCGATGTAGTTGTCCCGGAGTACGCCTTGGTGAACGATCGTCGAGGCAAAGGCGATGATCCGGCCCTGTTGCCGCCACAAAAAGAATCTGGCGCGGTCATTCATCCGCTCACCGAGCGCACAAAGGTAAGTCTTCGTCAGTTCTTCAAACTTGAATTCTGACCGGCTCAGCGTTTGCCGATACAGCCCATGGACTTCGTCCACGTATGGTGAAATATCGGCGACAACCTCGCATTCGATCGGCGGCCCGCTCTCTGCCTTGCGAAACTTCTTACGCAGATTTTTCCGCATCGTGTAGCTGACCCGCTGTTTGAGGTAGTCCTCAAAATCTGCAAAATTCAGATCCAGCTTGGTGGCCGGCATGCTCGGGATCCGCGTAAACCCGCATGCGCGCATCCGGTCCAGATATTGGCGGTAGAATTTTGGATAGTCCTTGAAAACAATTAGAACTGCCCGTAGCCGCCGCGCAACCGGCGTCAGGCTCTCTTTCAAAGCGTCAATCGTCCAACCGAAATCGCGACTTACCTTTTCGAGAACAATGTCCCCTTCCCCGGCCGAGCAACCAACCATCAGCATTTTTAGCTTCAAGAATCCCGGGAAACGCTTCCGGATCTGAGCCAGGAGATTCCGAATGAAAGCAGGAGTTCCGGTCGCGAGGTCTTGACTTACAGTCAAGAACGGCTGTATTGCCCGGGTCACGCCGCCGGCGTCCTTAAGCAACAGATAGTAATGAACAAACTGATCCTTTAGCGATTCGTGAACAATCTCATAATACCGGTGATCGACCGGGCAATCTTCAAAGCCGGCAACCCAGGTCTCGTAATCCTCAGCTGGAATAGCATCAACGACCGCCGCTGATCCAAAAGACGTTTTGACGGTGACAAGAAACGAGGGCTGAGACTTTAGCTGCGGATTTTCCGGAGTTTCCGTTTGTGAATCCCGCGCGGATGAACCTGAAGGATACATGGCATCAAAATGGCTCCGACCTGGTTAACGGGCGCCTTAAAACCGTGACTCATAGAGCCTCATCACCAAGGGCGCAACCCGAATAATGACTAAAACCCTTAAATCTGTTGCGGCTGTTCCGCCCGGTAAACCCTTCTCACCGGATCGCCCCAGCTGGTATGCCGTAGGCATTGCTTCGATGGCAACCTGGTTCTTTATCTGGCTGCACTTGATACGTTTCTTTGACCTGAATCGCCTATTTGCATTTGAAGGAGTAAGCCCTCTGTTAGTGGCTGGCGCCTCCGCGCTCTTTCTCGAAGAAAAGATTAGCGCACGCGCATGGTCCGCTTCCGTACTCATCGCATTCGGCATCGTCCTGGTCGCACTCTTCTAGTGACTAGTCTGCATCCTCAAAAAGCGGCCTGGCGGCAACCAAATCGTCTCGAACTCGTCCCGATTCTCTGGAGGGGAGCCGCTTCGGCCCTCGTCAAGCCATGGCCGCCAGATGCAGCTCAAGGCGTCGTAAGCATCGCCGATCCGGAACCTGACAGCGGCTCCCTGGCGTTGCAAGCAATGCCCCTCCAAGCCTCATTCCTAGATCCAAACCGATTCTACATCAAAGGTGGAGGACGAGTTCGACAGCCAACCACTCACGACGACGCTTGCGAGCTCACTTCAGGCGTCAGCGGCCGGCTCTTTTTCGGCAATGTCGGGTCCAGGAACGCGAGCGCGTGCGGCGGTGCGATTACTCGGGTCCCTTCCTTGCGCTGTTCCTCTACGATCTGTGAATGGAGCAGTTTCATTTTCGTCCAATGCAGTTTCGGACGAAAGTGGTGCTCGGCGTGATATCCGTTGTTAAACCAAAGAAGGTTGTAGATCTTCTCGTACGAACTGACACCCCAAGCGATCGGTTTGTCAGGGTTCCCGCCGAAATGAAGAAAGTAGCCGTTCAAATACGAAAGACAGTGCCCCAAATAATAGAACGGCAAAAAGAACAGGATAAATTTCCAGTTCAAGACGCCCAGTAGAACAAAAAAGCTAAGGAACGCCACAATCTCAATCACACCCCAATGGGCGTCTGCCGGGCTCTTTCGTTTGACTTCCGCATAAATTGCTTTCGGGTCATCGCGCAAGTAGCTGAGAAAGATGTAGCTCCAAACATTCTCAGCCTCGCCATCATGGCCATGTCGATAGATCGATAACCAATCGACGGTCTCCCCGTGTTCATCAGGTTTGTCACTGTTCCCCATATGATGCCTGTGATGCACATATTTATAGAATGTTTGAGAGAACCCGAGAGAGAGGGATTCGACCAACCCAAATATTCGATTCAAGGGGCGCCAGGTGAAATAGGGGTTATGCAGAAAGTTATGCGAGATGCCGTTAATATTCCAGGAGATGCTGATTGAGTAGATGCATCCCATGCAAATCAACAGCCACCAGGGAGCAACGGGAAACAGCGCGAAAAAGGTCAGAACATATGCGAAATGCAAAAAACCGCACAGGGCCGGCACCGCATCCCATTTTGAGTAAGCCAAAACCTTCATAAACAGTAGACTCATAGAGTACTTCGAGGAAATTCGCCACCCGAAGTTTTGTGACATGGGCGTCCCGCCCGTGCTTTCAACCGGGACCACGGGCGGGACGCCCATGTCACATTGAGCAAAGCGGGACGCTTCGCCTACCTAAGCCGTACTCGTATCAACCCCTGATATCTCTATCCTTAGTCTCCTGGAGAAACAGCATACCGACAACAAAGGTAACGCTGGCGACGATGATGGGATACCAGAGACCGGAATAGATATTCCCTGTTGCCACGCTTACCGCGGCAGCAATGAAGGGCAATAGACCCCCAAATATTCCGTTACCAATGTGGTACGGAAATGACATTGACGTATAACGAATCTGGGTCGGGAACAACTCGACAAGCAGGGCAGCGATCGGCCCATAGACCATGGTGACGTACAGGACGAGGATCACAAGTACAAGAATCGCTCCCGGGTAGTTGATCTTTGCTGGATCTGCCACTTTTGGATACCCAGCGGCAGCCAGAGCTGCCCCGAGCGCCTTAGCGTCATAGCCCTGCAATTGATTCGAGCCGATCGAAATGGTGACACCCGCTCCGGCTTCAGGCGCCTTAACCGTAAACGAATAGCCTCGCGCGTTCAGATCCTGCTTGATCTTCTCCAGGTCGGGCCCGTTTTCAGCCGAAATCACTATCGGAGCGCTTTTTAGCGCGGCGGCGAGGGCCGGATTTACGAAATTGGTGAGTTGATGAAAAAGTGGGAAATAGGTCAGCACTGCCAGGAGACATCCGGCCATGATGATGCCCTTCCGCCCGACCCTATCCGAAAGCCAACCGAAAAAGATGAAAAAAGGCGTGCCGATCACCAGGGAAATCGCGATCAGCGTATAGGCCGTCGTAAAGTCTTTGAGACTCAGGGCGTTCTGGAGGAAGAATAAGGCGTGGAACTGTCCGGTATACCAGACGACCCCTTGGCCGGCGGTTGCACCGAACAAGGCGAGCCAGACGTATTTCGCGTTTGGCATCCTCAAAAAGCTGTCCCGCAAGGGAGCTGTTGATCCCTTACCCTGCGCCTTCATCTCTGCGAAAATGGGAGATTCCTGAAGTCTCAGCCGGATATACACAGAGATCGCAAGGAGGATGACGGAGAGCAGAAAAGGAATTCGCCAACCCCAGGCTTTAAAAGCGTCAGCCGACAGCGATAACCGGCAAGTCAAAATCACCGCGAGCGCGAGAAACAGACCCAAAGTGGCCGTCGTCTGAATCCAGCTCGTGTAAAACCCACGCTTCCCGTGCGGAGCGTGCTCCGCGACGTAAGTAGCAGCGCC
>JAFAJU010000115.1 GCA_019236035.1 Verrucomicrobiota bacterium
GAACACCAGGTGGGAATCTATGCAGGCCAGGATTCGGCGGGCAATCTGTTGCTGAATTTTACCCGCATCGACCTGATTTACGATGGCTTGCGACAAATTGGGGTGTTTCCATTTGTTGAACTGAGTTTCATGCCGGAGGAATTGTCGGAAAAACCAAGCCCGCACCCGTTCTGGTACCACCCGAATGTTGCCCCGCCCCGAGACCCTCGCCAGTGGCACCAACTCATTTTTCAGTTCGCCCAGCACCTGGTACAAAGATATGGCATTGATGACGTAGCCAACTGGCACTTCGAGGTTTGGAACGAACCTAACCTTGATTTTTGGACCGGGACGCCCCTGCAGGAGACCTATTTCGCGCTCTATGATATCACTGCCGGTGCGCTGAAGGGAGTCAGTCCGCGCCTTCGGGTGGGAGGACCAGCCACTGCGCAAGCCGCTTGGGTTGATCGGTTCATCCAGCATTGTGTGGAAAAAAATACGCCTGTCGACTTTGTCTCCACGCACATTTATCCGAATGACACGGCGCAGAATGTTTTCGGAAAAGCAGAGGACATTCCGCGATCAGAGATGGTGGCGCGAGCCGTGCGCAAAGTCTACGAGCAAGTCCAGGCCTCTGCCCGGCCGCGGTTGCCAATAATCTGGAGCGAATACAATGCGGGCTTCGACGGATTACTGGATACGCCCTTTGTGGGTGCATGGCTGGCCAATAACATCCGCTTGTGCGCGGGAGGACTGGTCACCGAAATGTCTTATTGGACCTTCACCGATGCTTTCTTTGAAGAAGGAGGGGTTTTTGACAACGTATTCCGTAGCGGCTTCGGGCTCATCGCGACCGGCGGGATTCCCAAAGCTGCGTTTAATGCGTTCAAAATTTTGCACTATTTGGGTGATCAGCAATTGGCAGTAGATAGTACTTCGGTTCTGCTCACCAAGCGTTCCAACGATAACAGCCTGGTGTTGGCAACCTGGAATTACACCGCGCCAGGGCAGCAAGGTCATTCCAAAGCCGTAAACATTCGAGTGCTGGGCGCGGATGACGACGTGCAACCGGCTAAAATCTTTCTGGTCGATGACGATCATGGTTCGCCGCTGAAGTTGTGGGAGTCGATGGGTAGTCCTGCATTCCCAAGCCTGCAGCAGCAAGCCGCCTTGCGCACGGCCGCTGAGCTGCCGCTCCCGCAGACCGTCAAGATCGCGAACCGCCAGTTGTCCCTCTCCCTGCAACCCAATGCCCTAGCCGTCATCGAGTTTCCCAGATGAAGCCGCTAGCCTGCATCGCTCACAAATCTTCAGAGATTTCTGAGCGATGCAGGCTACAGGCTCTTGGACAGACGCGCAGCGTCTGTTTAAGAGCTTTCTAGCCCGCAATGAGCTCGTCGATTCTCACACTGCGTGATTTTTGCGGGCTAGCCGCTTTTCCGTTGACACCGACCGCTCAGGGAGGTTATCGCCCTGCGCTAAGGTTTCTTCTATGACCATCAAAGACGACGAATCAGTCGACCTCCCAACATCACTCGGCCCGATGAGGACATTCGTGTTCCGTCCCATCGCGGATGGCCGTTACCCAGGCTTGGTCGTCTTTTCAGAAATATTTCAGGTGACCGGGCCCATCCGGCGAGCCGCCGCCATATTGGCGGGACACGGATTTATTGTCGCCGTGCCCGAGATTTTTCACGAGCTCGAAGCGCCCGGAACCGTGTTGCCATACGATCAGGCCGGCGCGGATCGCGGTAACGCCGACAAAATCGGCAAAGAATTGTCCAGCTATGATGATGACGCGCGGATCACTCTCAGTTACTTGAAATCGCACCCGAATTGCACGGGGAAGCTAGGTGTAATGGGATTTTGCATCGGGGGTCATCTTGCCTTCAGGGCAGCGATGAATCCCGAAGTCCTCGCTGCAACCTGCTGTTACCCGACCGACATTCACAAGCGAAGTCTCGGTAAGGGGCTCAATGACAACTCGCTCGATCGCATTCCAGAGATCAAGGGCGAGTTGCTAATCGTTTTTGGCCGGCAGGATCCCCACGTGCCCCGTGAGGGAAGGGCCATTGTGTACAACGCGTTGGCCGATGCGAACACGAATTTTACCTGGCACGAATTCAACGGCGCTCACGCCTTCATGCGTGACGAAGGTGCCCGCTACGACGCCGCGGCAACGCGGATCGTCTACGGGATGGCGCTCGAATTGTTTAAACGGAAACTCGGCGAAGCACTCGATTGACTCT
>JAFAJU010000130.1 GCA_019236035.1 Verrucomicrobiota bacterium
AGTCGCCTTCGTTGCCCTCGGTCGGATCTGCGGGTTGTTGCTGTTGGCCTCCAGGCGTTTGGTCGTCATCGGGCTGACCTCCTCCGGAGCCCGATTGAGAGCGTTGATCGGGTTTCTGGCCCATTTGGTCCTGCTGCTGTTTGTTTCGGTTGCGCTGTTTGCGCTGCTTTTGGCTTTGCCGCTGTTGTGTCCGTTGCCTTTGCTGCTGTTCCTCTTTCTGCTTTTCCGCCTGCTTGATACGCTCTTCCAGAAGGCTGAGGTTTTTTTTCGCTTGTTCGTCTCGCGGATTTAGATCGAGTGCCTCGTGGTACTGGTAGCGGGCGTCGTAGTAGCTCGACAATTGCTGCTCGATATCCTGGGAATTGTTTCCCTGCATGAAAAGAGCGTTGCCCCCATTGTAATAGGCCTTTTGTCTAAGAGTAGGGTCATTACTGACCATGGCCTTCGCGTAAGCCTCAAAGGCTTCGTCATATCTCTGCAGTCGGTAGGCTGCGTCCCCGAGGTTGAAATTGGTCGCCGGCGAGCCGGGGTCGCTCTTTAATTCTTCGCGGAACTTCTCCAGGGCGCCGTCGAAATCTCCCCGATTATAACGGTCGAGTGCTCCATCGGCGTGCGCGCTTACCAATAAAGCCAACATGGCTGCAGCGACTGCGCTTCCAACGGAAGGGCGAATGACGTCGGTCTCTCGTTTCCGATCACTTAAGGCGGCAGATAGGATTAGAAGAAGGAGCCCGAATGCGACCGGCCAGCGGTACCGTTCAATGGGTATCCGCAATGAACGCTCGTCGATATTGCCCTTGCCCAGCTTGAGCAAACCGTCATTAATCAATCGCGAGACCGCTCCATTTTCCAGATGAACGTAAAACCCCCCGGTTTGTTGAGCGATTTTCTGCAGCCGGTTTTCGTCCAACCGGGAACGGACCAAATCCCCGTTACGATCTCGCAGATACTCTTGATGATCTGGATCGACCGGAATGGCTGAACCTTCCGGCGTTCCGATTCCGACGGTGAAAATACGAATTCCGTAAGAGGCGGCCTGCTTGGCAGCTGCGACCGCATCCTCTTCGAGATCCTCTCCGTCGGTCAGGAGCACCAAGGCATGATAGGGTCCCTCAGATTTACCCAGCGCCAGTTCGGCGGATTCGATCGCTGCCGTGATATCGGTACCGCCGCGTTCGACAGTTTTGGTGTCGAGTTGGTTAATCGCATCAAGTACGGTCTGATAGTCGACAGTCAGTGGAGCTTCCACCTGTGCCGCTCCCGCGAAGGCGACCAGACCAAACCGATCGCCTTTCATTGCATCGAGGATATCCTGCGCGGCAAGTTTCGCACGCATCATCCGGTTCGGGGCAACGTCGGTCGACAACATGCTCTTTGAGGTGTCGATCGCCAGGACAATGTCGCGGCCGCGTTGGGTGACGTTTTGTTCCACAGAACCGAGTTGGGGCCGAGCCAGAGCGACTAAGAACATGGACAGCGCCCCGACAAAGAGAATGCGTTTGGCTAACATCCGCACTTGCGCGACCCTATCGGTGAGTTCGGGCAGTAGCCGAGTCGCGACAAGCTGCGCGAGCCGCCTCCGGCGTCTCTGATCATTATAAACACCGAGCGCAGCCAGGAATGGCAGCACGAGCAAACCCCACAGCCAGGCTGGTTCACCGAAAGTCATGGCACCTTACTCCAGATTGTCTCGCTCAAGATAAACGTAGCGCCGAGGCAGCAAAGGCCCGCTCCTACCAGCCATCCGAAAAGGTCACGGTAGTTCTGGTACCTCTGCACCTCCAAATCCGTCTTCTCAAACTGATCGATCTGACTGAAAATCTCCTTTAGTGTCTTCGTGTCAGTAGCCCGGAAAAAAACTCCTCCACCGATCCGGGCGATTTCCCGGCAGGTATCCTCTTTGAACGGCATATATTCTTGCGAGTAATAGGTGTTACCAAAACCGTCCGAGTGCGGGAAAGGGACCAGTCCGTTGGTTCCCGCACCGATGGTATAAATTTTAATTCCGATCGCCGCGGCGGCTTCTGCGGCGGTCAAGGGCGGAATCTTGCCTGCGTTATTGTCACCGTCAGTCAGTAGGACGATCACTCGGCTTTTTGCGCGCTTGTCACGAAGCCGATTCGCTCCAGTGGCTAAGGCTGAACCGATGGCCGTGCCATCTTCGACCAGGCTGGATCCGAGGGCAGTTTGGTCACCGACCCGGCGGATGTTAAGGCGCGCGAGGTTTTCGATCAGCCATTGGTGGTCGAGTGTGAGGGGACTGACCAGATAAGCGCGGCCTGAAAAAGCGATAATCCCGATCCGATCATCGGGCCGGCCGCTAATGAATTTCTCGGTGACCTGTTTGACGACCTCGAGCCGACTCGCGCGCTGCGATCCGATGGAAAAATCTTCAGACAGCATTGAGAGGGAGACATCCAGCAAAATCATGATATCGATACCGCTCGTCTTAATCCGGCTTGAGGCGACGCCAAACTGGGGGCGGGCAAGGCCGACTATCAGGCAGGCACAGCCGAAGTAGTAGAGCGCATTTTGGATAGGCTGCGCCCAGGAGTTTTGAAAGGTCGCGGCCTTTGCAAAGATCCGCGCGGCGGCGAATCGGATGACGGGTGGCTTTTGCAAGCGCTTGTGGACGTACCAAAGCAACGGAGGCAGAGCCAGCAACAGTAGAAGCCAAGGTTGTTCGAATCGGAACGGAATATTCACTTGGCTTCCTCCACGAAGGACGAGGCCTGTTCAAACAAGCCTTCGCTGTCTGGTGTCCCCGTGGGTACTCGCGCGAATTTGATCGCATCGCAAGCCACCAGAAAGTGACGCAACCTTTCTTTTTGAGCTAGATCAAATTGGGGGTTGCTTGCAGCCTCGTTCAGAAACTCGATGGTGGTCTGTCGAACTGCCCTTAGACCGAATTGTTGTTCTATAAAGCTTCTGAGGATGTCAGACACTTCAATGCTGAAATCGTAACCACTATCAGTGGAAATTCTTGATTTCACTGCTTGCAGGCGCCGCCTAGCGACCTCTTTTGGCAGAGGGGGCAGGACAGTTTTGGGTTTCGGGTTCGGCCAAAGAAAGTATGCAACAACGGCGACCAGGAGCAAGGTCGCTAGAATGACCACGAGCCAAAAGGAGGGGGGGCCATTGATCGGTGGACGAATATCTTCAATTTCGTCCGGAGATTTCGATGCGGCTTGGGCTAGAAAAAACCAAATCATTGACGTCGGAGCCGGTTTTCTCTCCGGATGAAGAACGACCGGAGCGCAGGAAAATAATCCTGGTCGGTGCGAAGCGAGACTGAATCAATGCTCTTCCTGCGGAACAAGGCTTCACGTTCAACCCGTTCCTGCTCGGCGAGTTTGCTGAACTCGGATCGTACGCGCCGATCAGAAAAGTCGATCTCGTAAACCGAGGTGCTTTCAGGGTCCTCAACGCGGACCACCCCGATGCCCGGCACCGAATATTCGCCCCGGTCTTCTATAGGGATCGCGATCAGGTCATGCCGGCGTCCGCAGATGGTCAAAGGCTTTTCATAATTTTCGGCGTGAAAGTCCGACAGGAGAAAAACAACGGCTCGTCTGGTGGTCACTCGATTCAGAAAATTTAGAGGTTGCGTGAGATCGGTTTTTCTTCCAGTCGGCTCATAGTAAAGAATCTCGCGGATCAACCGGAGGATATGAATTCGCCCTTTCCTCGGCGCGATGTAAAGCTCGACACGGTCGGTGAACAGAATAAGCCCGACCTTATCGCTGTTTCGAATCGCGCAAAACGCCAGCAGACAAGCGACTTCGGCCGCCAGTTCTCGCTTGCTGGCGTTCACGCTACCGTAACTACCCGACGCACTGACATCGATCAAGAGCATGACGGTCAGTTCGCGTTCTTCGACATATTTCCGGACGTACGGTTCACCCATCCGGGCCGTCACGTTCCAATCGATCGAGCGGACTTCGTCGCCGAAGTCGTATTGACGGAACTCATCGAAATTCATGCCGCGCCCTTTAAAAACGCTGTGATACTGGCCAGCAAAGGCTGTTTCGACGAAACGGCGGGTGCGGAGTTCCAGCTTGCGGATCTTTTTCAGGATCTCAGGTACAGACTGCATCGATTCATTTCATGGAACCGCAAGACCGGAGAAGATTCTCTGAATAATTGTCTCGCTGGTGACTTCTTCGGCCTCGGCCTCATAACTGACGATTACCCGG
>JAFAJU010000144.1 GCA_019236035.1 Verrucomicrobiota bacterium
TCCGTGCGGAAGGTCAGGCGCCCGGAATACTTACGTTCGATCTCGACCAACAATTCTTCATCTTCGGTTTTCAGGCGGGTGAGCACTTCTGGATTGACGATGATGCGAACTTCGTGCACGTCCGGGCTTTGACGCATCACGGCATGCAATGCCCTTTGAATTTCGACGCTCATGGTCATCGGACTCTTCACCACGGCTCGACCGTTGCAGTATGGACAGGTCACAAACATTGACCCGGTCAAGCTTTCCTGTGCCCGCTGCCGGGTCATCTCCATCAATCCGAGCGCGGAGATTGGCAGTACGTGGGTCTTTGCTTTGTCTCTCTTTAACCGTTCCTTCATGCGGTTGTAGACCAGTTGCTGATCTTTCCGGTTTTTCATATCGATGAAGTCGCTGATAATCAGTCCACCGATATTGCGCAGGCGCAGTTGGCGAGCGATTTCGTCTGCCGCCTCCAGATTCGTCTGGAGAATAGTCTTTTCCACGTCGCGGGCACCTTTGTTGCGGCCCGTATTCACATCGATCGCAATGAGCGCCTCGGTCTCGTCGATCACAATGTAGCCGCCGCATTTCAGCCAGACTTGACGATGAAAGGCATCATCGATTTGTCTCTGCACATTGAATTTATCGAAAATCGGAACCGATTCATTATACAAAAAGATTCGCTTCTTCGACCGCTTGGAGATTTGGCCAACGAGGTTTTGCATGCGCTCAACGGCCACTTCATCGTCACAATAAACAACGTTTATTTCCTCTGTTAGAAAGTCGCGCACAGTTCGGTCGACGAGATCCGGCTCCTGGAACAGGACAACCGGCGCCGGTCTGGTCTTGAAGGCTTCTTCGATTTGGCGCCATTGTTCGATCAACAAGCCGAGGTCTCGGACAAAGTAACGCGCGCGTTGCCCTTCCCCGATCGTACGGATGATGACGCCCATTCCTTCGGGAATATCGAGTCTTTGCAAGATCGTCCGGAGACGCTCGCGCTCTTTCGGATCCTCAATTTTTCGCGAAATACCGCTCTGGTCACTGTGCGGCATCAGGACCAGGTAACGCCCGGCCAGGCTGATGTTCGTGGTAATGCGTGGGCCCTTGTTGCTGATCGGGCCCTTGGTTACCTGTACCATGACTTCTGAGCCCACCGGGTAGATCTCCGGTACATCTTTCGCCGTAATCTTCTTCTTCGATTTGCGGTCGGTGGCACGATTGACTTCCTCCACGCTGCTGTCCAGGCCCGGAAGGGCATCCCAAAAATGCAGGAAAGCGTTCTTCTCGAAGCCGATGTCAACAAACATGGCCTTCAATCCATGTTCGATGTTTTTGACTTTTCCTTTGAAGATACTGCCAACGATGTTTCGATCGGTGTCTCTTTCGATGTTGTATTCTTCAAGTACACCATCTTCGAGCAGAGCGACACGCCGTTCGAGCTTTTCACAACTGATGACTAGCTGGTTGCCGGTCTTGCGATTCGATAGGCCGAGAAATTGTTTAACTTTGTCGAGCATTTTGAGAAACGGAGAAAAGTTAGAGCCGAGGGTTTAGAACCACAGAAAGTGACGTTTTTTCTGCTGCTGCTCCGCCGGTTGCTGACCCTGGGAATCGTTCTTAGGCTTTCTCCTGAAAAAATCGAAAAAGCTGTGCCGTTTTTCTTGGGTCGGCTCAGCCCGCGAAGCGGTGCGGTGATTGTCTGCTTCCGGACGAATGTCCGGCTCGGCGACATCAGCCCGTTTACTCTTTGATTGCTTTCGCTCTTCATCGACCGGGTTGCTGTCCGAGGTTTCGTCGTCTGTCGACGCGAACTGCGCAGGTACAGTGCTGTTTTTAAAATCTACGCGATCAACTGCCTTAAAATTACCAATCGCCGGATCCATCGGCTTGACTTCAGGGTCGTAACCGTGATCCAGGGCAAGGCTCTCCTCGATGATCTTCGCGGCAATCGGCGCCGCGACTTCACCGCCCGCTTTACCGCCTTGCACGAGCACGGCAAGAGCGAGTTTGGGGTGGTCGTACGGCGCGAAGGCGATGAACCAGGCGTTGTCGTCTTTCTCGCCGTCTGTCCAGGCTTGGGCGGTGCCGGTTTTGCCGGCTACAACCACGCCGGGTACTTTGGCGCGACCGCCGGTACCAGAATCGTTGACTACCCGCCACATCCCTTTGCGAACGAGTTCAATCTGGTCCGGGGTAAGATTGTTCATTTGTATAAGATCGCCCCGAATTTTTTCTGGACGTCGCACCGCAGTGCCGTCCGGTTCCTGAATCTGGTGGACTAAGCTCGGCTGGTAGGAGATACCGCCGTTTGCAACGGTCGCGGCGACCATGGCCATTTGGAGCGGAGTCGTTAAGACATAGCCCTGGCCGATCGAGGAGTTTGCAGTCTGACCCTGGCTCCAACGTTCGTCGTGGGTCGTTCGCAACCAAGTGGGCGAGGGCAGAATGCCGGCAGATTCATTGGTGAGTTCTACGCCGGAAGCCTCGCCAAGGCCCAACGTCTTGCCAACCGCATCGATCGCAT
>JAFAJU010000235.1 GCA_019236035.1 Verrucomicrobiota bacterium
CCAGTAACGCCCGACCGGCCAGCAAGAATTTCCCAAGCGATCCCTCAATCAGCGTCTCCAACTGAGTCAACCGAATGCGCTCACCACAGTTATTAATTATTGCGAAAGTGCTAGCATTATAAAGGTGAATTATGTTAGTCAGGAGCATGGATCAAGGAAAGGCAGCAGCTAAGTATGAGAAACGCAAGAATGCAGTAGAGGCTGTCATGCGAGGTGAACCAGTAAGTGTGGTAGCCAGAGTAAATGCAGTGCCACAGCGAACTATCTTTGGTTGGCTTGCCAGATACCGTGCTGGGGGCTGGCACGCTTTAGAGGAGGGTCGACGCAGTGGGCGACCTAGAAAAGTTAGTGCGGAAACGATGCAGTGGCTCTATGAGGCTATCACCTTGGGAGATCCAAGGCAGTTTCAGTTGGTTTTCTGTCTGTGGACGCTTAACATCGTCCGAACAGTGTTGAAGAAAGAGAAGGGAGTCGAATTGAGTAAAAGTGCGATCTGTCGCCTTCTGCAGTATATGGGCTTGACCCCACAGCGGCCAATCTATCGCTCCTATAAGCAGGATCCGCAGGAATTGGAGCGTTACCTCAATAAGACTTTTCCAGAGTTGCGGGCTCTGGCGCAGCGCACGGGGGCGGAGATTTACTTCGTCGATGAATCGGCGGTGCGCAGTGATCACCATCGTGGGAGCACCTGGGCACCTATCGGACAGACGCCGGTGGTCCAAGACAGCGGAGATCGTTTCACCCTGAAACTGATCTCCGCAGTGAGTCCCCGTGGAGACATGCGTTTTAGCGTTATCCAAGACAAGATGAACGCCGGCAAGTTCATTGCCTTCGTGAAGAAGTTGCTGGCCGATGCCGCTTGTCCCATCATTGTCATTGCCGATAACGCTGCCTATCACACCTCTGGGACAGTCCAAGCTTTTGCCGAAAAGAGCCAGGGAGCAGTCACGCTGGCCTATCTTCCGCGCTATGCCCCGGAATTCAATCCAGATGAACAGGTCTGGAATCATGCTAAAGGACAACTGGCAAAACTATTCATCGACAGCAAAGCAACGCTGAAGAGCAGCGTGCTTGCCATCTTACGCTCGATCCAAAAGCAGAGTGATCTCATCCGCTCCTTCTTCCAGATGGAATTCACTTCCTACGTTTTGGGATAAGCACTAACTGCGCACACTTACGCAACGATTAATAGCGTTTCTCAAAATCTGGGACGTACTGTTGCACCCAACGAAGAATGGTGGTGTGGGCCAAGGCAATGTCCCGTTCGGCCATCATCCGGACCAGGTCACCGGAGCTTGAGCTTGAAGGTCAGGTACCACCGCACGCAGAGCACGATGATCTCCCGGTCAAAGTGCCGCCCCTTGAAAAGATCCTTCGCCGACGCCGGTTCGATCATCCCGGGCGTTACGGCGGGGTACCGGCCTTTTCAAGCGTTTGCACCAGAACCGTACGATCAACGATCGTGGCTTTTCCGGTCCTCGGCTGGGGTCACCGTCACTCCCCATGGGAATAACAACTGCCTATACATGTTATGATAAAACCGTGATCGTGAGAATTCTTCTTGTCTGCGCCAGCGGCTCCGTTCGGCTCCGTTCTACCTTGAGACAGAAAGCAGTGTGTCAGATCGATCACCTGGTCGAGGTCTAATTTCCTCCTAGTAACTGTGGCTTATTAATTACAGGGGTCCGTTCTATTGGAAGTCCCCGTTCGGAGAGCCCATAGTTTTTATCAGAAAGGCAAGCAGAATAATGAGCATTAGGATGTCAAAAGTAACAAAATCGCGTACTAATCCTGGCCGCCGCGCTAGGATTAAAAGCTCACGATTCTCGGAAACGGCTAAGGCTATCACGGTTCTTGATAGGTAATCATAGCATATAATTAGCCTGATCTAACCTCTTAACGGTATTTGCGAAATATGAAAACTCAGAAATTGCTTCGTACCTATTCCGTCCGTCGGTTGCTATTGACCGTTCCAGTGATTTGCTCGATGGGATTTGCCGGGTGTTCCGACGTTGCTCGTACAGCGGGAATACATTCAACCGCCAGATTTCAAAGTCAAGTTGTGGGAGAGCGACAGAGCGGCGATAATGTAACGATCGGCCCGGCAACGTATAATTCAGAAGCCCAAAGCTTCGAAAGCCCATGGCCATTTGGTCCGGAATTCAATCCGCAGTAATGGCAAATTTGCAATAGAGTTGTCGCGAAGGCGTTCATCGGCTCTAAGTTCCCGGTATCTGGCAACACAGGACCAAGCATGAAGAACGCCTTCTACGAACACCATAAGAATAGCATAAAATTCGTGCTACCACTGTTTTGATGCCCGATTGGGCTTATGACGCAGCTGGTTTCTACACGCCAACCCGGAGCCCGGGCTTTAACGAGCTAATGCACTGATAGTGTTACCAAACAGTCGATTAGCTTGCGCGAGAACCTCGGGGCGCCCGATTCCGGGCGCTCCCCGAGGATTTCAAGTGAAGGTCTTTCGGTGACTCAGTGCTACTCCGGTTAGCGGCGTCGAACCAAGCAGGACACCTTAATATTCTTCGTCACTGCCGATTGCGAGAGATGCAACGCCCGTCCAGCGCGCGTAATGCTGCGGTGGTCGGCAACCTCAAGGAAGACTTTAAGGCGGTAGTCCATAGAGCGACATTTCTAAGCTATTCCTTTTCGGAATACCACATCAACAAACGCCATTGTCCAATAAACGCAACTCGATAAGAGAATGTCCTGAAGTGAACTCACACCCGCCCTTCAAAAAAGCACCTTGTTCCTGCAGGCATCTCCGCACCTTAGGGATGATTTCCTGCAGCGCGGACGAATCGGGCCACATCCTCAGTCTCAGCTACAGCGGTCACATCCGGCCCCCTGAGATGAAGAAGGCTCTTCAATCCGTACAGGCTTTTGCGCCCCGCCTGTGCCGAGGATTTTCATTCGCTTCCATCAATACCACCCGGCCGTCGCTCTTCAGCTGATCGTTGGCAACACCGAACAAGTACTGGACCATCTTCGACGACAGCACGTGGGGCTCGGGCTGGTCGAGGGCCACGAGC
>JAFAJU010000252.1 GCA_019236035.1 Verrucomicrobiota bacterium
ACGCGACGCGAGCCTCCCGCAACAAGACTAACAATACACCTACATACAAAGACAGGGTTCATACATGATTAAACCATCCAAGGCCATGATCGCTGGAGCGGCGGTTGCAGGCCTCCTAACTGGATCCTTGGCCGTGCGTGCCTATGCAGCGAGCACCTCTGGCCATGCGGGGGTCTCTCTCCAGACGATGGCTGATGCTGAAAAGGGCAAACACGGATGCAAAGGCCAGAACGAGTGCAAGGGTCAAGGCGGTTGCAAGGCCGGCGACAATGGTTGCAAAGGCAAGAACGCCTGCAAAGGCAAAGGGGGCTGCGGCACTGAGGGAGGCGCACCAGCCGCCTCTCCAACGCCAAGCTCTCCCGCACCAAGCTCTCCAACTCCAAGCTGAGATTTCAGCCAGCGTCCAAGACTCGTTGCAGATTCTGATATAAGCCAGGAATCGGTTTACCGGTTCGTGGAGAAGTAGAGGTAAACCTGGGCGGCGAGCTGCTTCAGGGCAGACCGGGTGACGTGATCTATCTTCCCAAGGGAATTGCCCACGCCCCGAAAGTAGGAGGGAATGACAGACTCACTGTCATTGTGCTGTGCGTACCAGGCGGTTTTGATCATTTCTTCGCGGCCTGCGCTGAAGAATCCAAAAAAGGCGAGCCAGAAATGTCTATCCTCATTAAACTGGCGGGTGAATACGGGATCGAGTTTCAGAGCGATCCGGTCCGCTAAGCGTCCCCCCAAATGCGCGAAGGGCAAATGTATCGAACCGTTTTATTCACTATCTCGCTGTTCTGTTTAGCGACTCTTTGTACCAATTCCCCGCTCGTTCTTTCGGCTGCTGCTCAAACTTGCGGCGGAGAAGGCGTTGTTGTTCAAGTGCTCGGATCCGGAGGACCAGAGTTACAGGACAAGCGCGCTTCCAGTAGTTATTTGGTATGGCAAGACGGAGAGTCTCGCGTGTTAGTAGATGCCGGGGGTGGCAGCGCTCTTCGATTTGGAGAGAGCGGCGCGAACATGTCCCAGCTCGACGTAATCCTGTTCACACATTTTCACGTCGACCATAGTTCCGATTTTCCAGCACTCATGTTCTCGTCTTGGTTTGAAGAGCGCGCCCGGCCACTGCCCGTCTACGGTCCGGTTGGCAACAGCGAGTTTCCGTCGACGGTAGATTTCGTGGGCGCGCTGTTCAATAGTCGGACCGGCATTTATCGTTATTTGAGTGTGCTTTTGGTCGCTGAAGAAAACGGCGGCTACGAAGTGCAACCTCACAACGTAATTGGGGACCCATCCTCTTTGGTATTTCGTAGCGAACATCTTTCGGCGTACGCGGCTCGGGTCGTTCACGGGTCTGTCCCGGCGCTAGCATGGCGCGTCGAGATTGGCGGCAAGTCAATCGTGTTTAGCGGAGACACAAATGGAGAGGGTACGGGGCTGGTGCAATTGGCGAAAGATGCGGATATCTTCATCGCTCACAACGCCGTTCCGGAAGGAGCCACCGGTGTTGAGCGTCGGCTGCATATGCCTCCTTCCGTCATTGGACAGATCGCCGAAGAGGCGCAAGTCAAGCGACTCGTGTTATCTCACCGGATGCTCCGCACATTAGGTAAGGAAGAACAGACTCTTTCTGAAATCAGAAAGAACTTCTCGGGTCCCGTTACATTTGCGAACGATCTCGACTGCTTCCCCGTTCAATAAAGTTAACCTCTCCTGGCTCACAGAACTCAGTGCGCCTTGACTACGAGATAAGGTGCCACAAGACCAAGTTCCGCCTCAGTCGCGCTTCATTCAAGGTACTGACACGTGGCAGTCGCATATCACTCGGTTATCCGCGTGGCGGGCGGGCCTTCTCCTGTCATTGTCGTGAAGAATACCGCTTGAGTCATAAACGTTTTTCGGAAAGTCCTCGACAACGGTTTCTTACGCGCGTCTTCTTTTGCGATTTTACGCGAGAACCGCTTCAGTACTTAATCCGCAGCCATTTTCAATTTCATTTGTAGCCATACATGTTAATTATATTTGTTG
This sequence comes from Verrucomicrobiota bacterium, assembly GCA_019236035.1. Lineage (GTDB taxonomy): Bacteria > Verrucomicrobiota > Verrucomicrobiia > Chthoniobacterales > JAFAMB01 > JAFAMB01. Next base: position 2,014 of record JAFAJU010000252.1, read on the forward strand.
ATTTATATCGATTAATATGCTTATTTAGTAGCCATCAAACGCAAACCTCTTCCACTTCATCTCGAAATTCAGCGCCACCGCGGTAATCCGGTCGGCATCATCCGCTCTTCTTTTCGCGAGAACGGCAAAGTCAAACATTCCACCCACGGACGCATCACCGGCCTGAGCTTAGAGCAGCTCAAATTGTTGCAGGCGGCCTTCCGCGGCGATGTCGTGCCCAAGGGCTCCGCAGAGGATTTGCGGATCCTCACATCTAAGGAATATGGGGCCAGCTATGCGCTGCTGGAGTTGGCCAAGGAACTTGGATTGGACCGGGCTCTTTACTCGCGCAAAGAGGCCTGGGTAAAGGATTGCCTGGCGATGATCGTCGGACGCATCATCTATGCCGGCAGCAAACTGGCGCTCTCCAACCAGTGGAAAAACACCGCTCTGTGGGAACTGTCCGGCGTGGAAGGCAAAGTCGATGTAGACCTCCATTGTTATCTGCCGATGGATCGGCTCCTGGAGCGCCAGAGCGCCATTCAGTGTACTTTGGCGGCTCGTCATCTCCAGGATGGTCACCTGGTGCTCTACGACATTACCAGCAGCTACTTTGAAGGAGCCTACACTCAGAGCGACATCGTCACCTTCGGCTACAATCGCGATGGCAAGCGGGGTCACGAACAGATGGTGATCGCTTTACTGTGCAGCGCGGAGGGTTGTCCGGTCGGAGTCGAAGTTTTTGCCGGTAACACTCAGGACGCCTCCACGGTGGCTGAGAAGATCGCGCAGTTGCAGCGCCAATACCGATTAAAAGAAATTATCTTTGTCGGTGACCGAGGCATGATTACCAAAGCGGTGGCTGACAAGATCAAGGGGACCGAAGGTCTGCACACTATCTCAGCATTAACCCATCGCCAGATTGTCGAACTGCTGGAACGCAAGGTCATCACGGCGGAGCTTTTTGATGAGGAAAAGATCGTGGAGGTCTTTGATCCCGAAGAGCCCAAGCGGCGCTACTGTCTGTGTCGCAACCCGCAGACCGCGGGGCGCGAAGGCAAGACGCGGGAGCGGCTTCTGGAGCGCACCCGCGCAGAACTTGACAAAATAGCCCGCTCAAAACGTCGGGCCAGTGCCAAGACGCTGGGAGCGCGCGTAGGCCGGGTGCTGGAGCGTTCCAAGATGGGCAAATTCGTCCGCTGGGACGTGCTCGATGGACGGCTCTCATGGAGCTTTGATCAGGACAAGATCGCGGCCGAAAAACTCTTCGACGGTTGTTACATTGTTAGTGGCGAGGTGCCCAAAGAGAAGATGGCTGCGAGCGAAGTAGTCGCCTCCTATAAAAAGCTAGGCTTAGTCGAGGAGGCGTTCCGCAGTCTCAAGACCGTGCAACTCGAAGTACGCCCCGTCTACCACAAGACCGATGATCGAATTAGAAGTCACGTCTTCCTCTGCACGCTGGCCTACTACTTGCAGTGGCATCTCAAGCAGCGGCTTGAACCTTTATTCGCCGCCGACGGTACCCATAAAGATCGACAATGGACGGTACGCAACGTGATTGAGCGCCTAGCGGCGATCCGACGCGACAAGATCGTGATGGGTGACGTGGAGTTCGAGAAAGTCACCACACCTGAACCCGACCAGCAAACGATCCTCGATTATCTCAAAGTCCGCTTGTAGCCATATTCCTGAAA
>JAFAJU010000376.1 GCA_019236035.1 Verrucomicrobiota bacterium
CGGCTACGCCGGACAATTCCGCTGCTTTTTAAAAAGAAGAATCAAGAGACAGTCTGTTTCGATTCATTTACTTTAAAATCAGGCTCTTAAACAGACGCGCAGCGCCTGTTTAAGAGCTTTCTAGCCCGCAATGAGCGCGTCGGTTCAGCTATCGCGTGATTTTTGCGGGCTAGTGTCCTGTCCCCGAAATAACATGTCTTTCGTTGCGATCAAAATGGGCCGTCGGCAAGGCGGTCCGAGCCGGACTGGCGCTAGAGGGCCATATCTGAAGCGATACGTAACCGACGAGCAACGCAGCCGCCGGCCCATTTTCATCGCAACCCTCCGGGCCGCGGCCAGTTGGCCGTTTTTCCGCGTTGCGCGCTCCTTACGTATCAATTCAGATAGGCTCGTCGTTACTGCCAGTCCGGCTCGGACCGCCTTGAAAAACAGCCAACTGACCGGCGGCGAAAGCCATGCTATTTCGGGGACAGGACACTAACCTGCATCGCTCACAAATCTTCAGAGATTTGTGAGGCGATGCAGGCTAAGCAGTTACGAAAGAGGTAGTCGGAATCCCCGTCCCGCCGGCCCGCTCGTTTTCTGCCGGCGGTATTCCGCGTAGCTTCCTTCGGCGCGTTTTTCTAAAGAAATAGACTTCTGCTCCTTTGCGATTCTGATGGCTTGGCAAAACGAGGCCTCAATCTCAGCATCGTCTCTACCAATGGTCGCAAGGAATACAGCGCGGAGTCGGTGCAGTTCGGCGCTCCACCAGTGCTCCTCAAGTCGTTCGGCCAGCGATTCAGCCTCCTTGATTGCCTCGAGCGCTTCGGAGGTACGATCCGCTAGATGCAATGCTTCAGCTTTCAGTGCCAACATGTATTGCAGGGGCAACACCGAGCCGGTCGCCCGATAGTCTCTTATTCCCCGCTCGATCCACGGAATCCCTTCCGCGGTATTTGCGGAAGCGCTCAGCGCCCAGCCTCGGAGGATCCCCGCAGCAGCGAGCCAATACGCAAAATTGTGTCGAACTGACAATTCAATCAAAGCCGACGCCATGCGTTCCACTTCAGCAGGATTACGCTGAAAGTGGCTCAGACCCCCGGCAAAATACAGGGAAAGGGCTAACCCGTGCATGTCGCTCAGTTCTTCGGCCAATGAGATAGCCTCTGCCATAGTCACTTGGCAAGAGGCGGTCTCTCCGAGATGCCACTCGGCTTGGGCCCCAACGTATAAAAAAACGACACCGTAGGCTGTGACCTCCTCGGTCGGGGACTTTACGATGCCCGAGCGCCAAATTTGGAGACCGCGCGTCGCGTATTGTCGCGCGAGCTCGAAATTGCCAGAAAAATAGAATGTGTTCGCCAAAGCGCGGTAGGCTCCCATCAGCAGCACGGGATCATTCCGCTCCTGCGCCAGCGTGTAAATGCGTTTGGCAATCTCCATCGTCGCACTCAGCTTGGCAGTAACGAGAGAATAGCGCCACTGACCTATCAGGGCCGAATAAGGCGGCAAGCGATTGAGCGTCTGACACAGAGACACCACCCGCTCATGACAAACTTGCGCCTCGGGTGCACCGAATCCTCGGGTAGCCGTTAGGTATAGTCCTGCTTGCATGAGGACAAAGAGCTGATCTTCTCCGGTGAGACTTTGCGCCTCGACCCCACATTCAACCGGTGAACTCCAGCGTCCCCGTTCGAAGAAATGAACTAAAACAGCGAGCAATGACTTTCTGGCTCCAAGGACGTTAGCCGCAAAGTAGGCATCCCCCCGCTGAATACGAGGAATGTAAACTTTATGCAGAGCCTCGCGAAATAGCCCGGCTTGACAGGCGCAAACTACGGCCAGGAAAAGTGGCTCCATCTCCCTTAAGGTTTCCGGCTGCGGTGGCGCCAGGGATTGATAGTAGTAAAAGAGCCGCCTGTTACATTCCTTCCAGGCATCCGCTTGTTGAGTCCGAAGCTGTTCGCCAAAGTATTCGCGAACCAGAGGATGCGTATCGAGGTATTCAGGATTACGCAGATCTTCTCCCGCTAGGAGTCTCGCTCTTCTTAACTTGGCAAGAAGCGTTTGCCACGCGGTCGGTCTCAAATCAGTCAAAGACTCTGTAAGGCCAGGAATCGCAGGCGCTTTCAACAGAGCCTCCAGGGCCCTTTCATCCGCGGGCCGATCAAATAGGCCTAACATCCGCAGGATCGCCAGCTCAGGACCCTCTCCAAACCAGCTCTGGTAAGATTCCATAACTTTTCGGGCTTGCGCTCCCTGTCGCACGTCTTGAGCAAGGCGCGCTGATACTTCTTGGCGGCGACGAATGTCTCCATGGTAAGCATCAGTCAAATAGCTGCCTAAAAGCGTAAGAGCCAGACAATGGCCACCGAACTCGTCGCTGGCGCTTCGCAGCTCCACCTCATCTCCCTTGACGCCCAGCGCTTGGAGCAGCCTCGCACCGGCATCGCTAGATAGATGTTCCAGGTCACGACGCGGTGCGGAGATGCGCTCGTAATCTGCAATATCAGCTACTGGCGTCCGCGTGGTAATCAGGCAAAGCCCTGTATTGAAAGCAGCGAGTTCGCGCAAGAGCGCCTGGAGGGAGGGCTCACGTAGCCGTCCTTCTTGTGGACCAGGCGGATTTTGGAGCGGCTCCAGGCCATCCAGAACCAGCAAAGTTCGACGATGCGCGATGAGCTTCGCCAGTCTTTCGCCTTTCTCCCAAGGCGTGCCGAGGCGTGGATCTGTATCTCCGAACCAAGTGAGAGCCCCGTCCAGAAATTCATCTGCGGACGAAGAGCCCCCACCGGTACCCTGTCTGTAGAAGGACCAGCCGAAAACGAGCTGTGCAGAACGATAGCGTTCAGCAGCCATCCGTCGGAGCCAATGGTTGATGAGTGTAGACTTCCCGACCCCGGCCCAGGCAACGATAGTAACGATGTTGATGCCTTGGCTTGCCCAGGCATGATCAAGAAAAGCGATGTCCTCTTCTCGACCAAAAAGATCGCTCCCTGTAACTGGCAGTCTGGCTATGGAAATCCTCTTCGGCGCTGGTTTGGTTGACGACTTACGCGTTCCGACACGCGAAGTGGTGGAGGGTGTCTTCTGCAGGCTTTGACGAGTGATCGTACGCCCCGTGTCGACAGCGTCTGTTACCACCGGGATGGTCTTCAAAAGTTCACTGGGGTCCTGAAATCGCCGCGCAGGGTCTTTTTCAAGGACTTTCTGAAGTAGAATAACGACCGGCTGGGAAACACCTTTGAGCGCGTCGAGTGGTAACGGTGCGTGTTGATGCTGGTACATCAACTCAGCAGGGGAACCACTGAACACCGGATGGCCGGTCACCATCGCCCACAGCACCACGCCCAGCGAGTAGAGGTCCGAGCGGATGTCTACGCCAATGCCGGTGAACTGCTCCGGACTAGCGAACTGCGGCGTGCCGGCAAAAACTCCACGCATTGAAATCGCGGATTCAAGAGGCACCTCAGATGCGGGCTTCGCCAGACCGAGGTCGATGATCTTAGCAGTCACGGCACCCCCCTCCTCCAAACTCGCCATGATGTTACTCGGTTTGATATCTCGATGAACGAGCTTCTGCTTATAGATCGCCGCCAGACCGGCGGCCACCTGCGACGCGATTTCCAGCGCCAGCTTTACTTCCAGCCGGCCTGAGCGGTTGATGAGCTTTTCGAGCGTCTCGCCCTCTATAAACTCCATCGCGTAAAAGTAAGAGCTCCCAGTTCTGCCCAGGTGCAACACCGAGGCAACGTTTGAATGCCGAAGCCGCGCCGCTGCGCGTGCTTCGCGCAAAAAACGAAGGCGCGCCGATTCATCACCGAGGTATTGCTCGGTGATGACTTTTAGCGTCACGGGGCAGCGCAGATTAATGTCGAATGCCTTGTAAGTGACTCCCATGGCACCCCGACCCAACTCGACGGGTTTGCCATCTTCGCCCGTCACCAGCTCGTAGTGCTCAAACCGTTTTAGCGACTGGTCGGGCATCGACCTGACCGCTTCCTCGAAAGAAGACTCACCGGACTTAACCTCACCGGCAAGGCACCTACGAAACATGCAGACCGGGCAGAATTCCATTGCCCCGGAAAACTCATTGCCGCAGCTCGAGCAGGTACGTTTGGTTTGCGTGCTCATAGTCCTAACCGCTCTTCAATCACAACCTCAGTTTGAGTCCCCGAGTAGGTTGAAAGCCTTTGATCAAAGCTCATGAGCGACATGCAAATTGCACGACTTCCGTGTTCATTGTCAATACTAAACGCGACGTGAGAGTTACGCCATCTGGGGCAGTCTCTGTCCAAGCGCCCCGCCATCAACCCCTAGCCGCCTGATTCCTTCGCTGCCTCCTTGATCTCGCCCAGGCACATCTTGATTCTCAGTCACCGTACGCGCTCAGACTTACTCGACAATGGCGCAGAAGCTTTTGCCCCCGAGGTACAGAACGGATTTGCACAGAAGGCCACGAAGATCACTCAGAGATCACTCTTGATGGTTTTGCCGGCGGACGTTCCGGATTGCGAAATACGCTCCGAAACTTTCGGTCGGTTAAAGTGCGTTTTTTTAAAATGGAAGCTCACACTCCGACCGGGATGTTTCTGCCGGGTTTTTCTCCTCTTCGTGTGCTTCTGTGCGAATTCTCTTCGTTATTTGCAGCACATAGCGAAACCTGGATTTTCGG
>JAFAJU010000383.1 GCA_019236035.1 Verrucomicrobiota bacterium
TTCAGGAGTTCAGGAGTCAGGAGTCAGGAGTCAGGAGTCAGGAGTCAGGAGTCAGGAGTCAGGAGTCAGGAGGCAGAAGGAAGGGAGCGTAGGCCCGAAAAATTGCTTCATCTTTTTAGATCACCTAAGAGCGGCGCCGAATTGGAGGCAGTGCAAAGCGGGAATATAACGAAGTGCCTGCCAACTGAAGTCTGCAGGTTCATTCTGCAACTCCTGAACTCCTGCAACTCCTGACTTCTTTGGAACCTTCACCACGTTCCTGGAGAGCCCGCAAAAATCACGCACTCCATTGCAGTGAGTCCAGATAGCTTTGCAACAGAATCTGGGCAGCGACCTGGTCGATTATTTTCTTGCTTTGTTTGGTGCTTTTACCCGCAGTCTGCAGGGCGCGCTGCGCTTCGACGGTAGTCAACCGTTCATCCCAGAATATGATCTTCGCCGCAGGTATGGCTCGAGCAAGCTCGTCGCCGAAGACCTTGGCCTTTGCCGCAGATTGGCCGAGCGTGCCATCCATGTTCTTGGGCAAACCGATCACAATCCCGCCGATTCGTTCACGCTCCACAATCCGGCCGATCTCGGGGAGGACCCGCGCATCGCTCTGCAGGGTCTGGTAGGGATGGGCCAGGCATGCTAATTCGTCGGAGATCGAAAGACCGATCCGGCCGTCTCCATGGTCGATACCGAGCCAGCGCATATTTATTGTAGTCGCTCAGGAACCTTCGGAATCAGGTTCTTGATCTTTTCGACGTCGTGACGATGGCAAACCAGGATCGCGTCCTTTGACTGCACTATGACTAGGTCGTTCACGCCGAGAAGCGCGACATGTGTTTTCGAATCTGAAAATACGATGTTGTTCGAAGCGGTTTCGACCGTCACTGGACAATTGGCGGCGTTGTTGCCAGACAACTGTTCCAGATATTTGGAGATCGCGGTCCAACCGCCGACGTCATCCCAGTCAAACGTGGCCGGCTTAACCAGGACGCGGCTGGCTTTCTCCATGATCGCGTAATCAATCGAGGTCTTGCGCAAGCTCCGGAAGCGATCGGCCAAGACCTTTTTCTTATCGGGCGAATTCCGGATGGCGGATACAAATTCTGCTAAATCCGGCGCATGCCGGTTGAATTCTGTCAGGATGGAATTGACCGACCAGATGAACATCCCAGCATTCCAGTAAAAGTTACCGCTCCGCACAAACGACTCGGCGAGATCAGGATTCGGCTTTTCCCGGAACCGGATGACCTCAAAGGCGTCGGAATTGCCGATCTGTTTGCCTCTCTCAATATAGCCGAAGCCCGGACAGGCCCAAGTGGGCGTGATTCCAATCGTAACCAGGTCTCCGGTGCGCTCGGCCATTTGGGCCGCACCTTTTAAATCCAGCTGAAACGCGGCCTTATCGGATATTCGGTGATCGGCCGGCAGCACAGCCATGGTCGCCGACGCGTTCCGCGCGGCAATGATGCCCACTCCCAGTGCAATAGCGGCTGCAGTGTCCCGTTTTGCTGGTTCGGCGACAATATTGTTCTCGGGATGTTCTGGTAATACTCTTCGGACCGCTGCTTCCTGCTCCTGGTTGGTCAAGACCAGAATATTTTCCAAGGGAACGAGCCCATCGAGCCGATGAACCGTCTCTTCGAGCAAGGATTGAGAACTGAACAAGCGCAGCAACTGTTTGGGTGTAGCTTTCCGGCTGAGTGGCCAGAACCGCTCGCCGCTGCCTCCCGCCAGCACAAGTGCATAAAAAGAATTCGACATCGCTGAATTATCGCCCAAGATTTTTTCGTAGAATAACGGCCAAGCCTACCTCAAGTTATAGAGGCTTAAGGCCAACCCCTCAACAGAGTACTACTGTTTTATGTGGAGTGATAATTATAAGGCCATTGCGATTTCGCTTCCCTCGGCGGGTTTGCTTATGATCGCACAGGCTGCGACGGGCTGCGGACTAGGTATATTGCTCGCGGACAAGATTGGCCAAACCAAGCGGAACGCTGCCGCTGTCGCGATGCTTGTTCTGGCGATGGCGACAACAGTTCCTGCACTCGCCGGGGTCGTCGTCGATCTCATCAACGGACCACAGTCAAAGCTGGGGGTGAGGCGGCGACTGCGTTCCATCCGTGAGGATTCCGGCTTGCACGCGGAGGAAGAAGTTCTTTAGATTTCCCATGACCAATCCGATTCCGGCGAACTTGAAGGATCACTTTGAGTCGGCGCACGCCTGTTCCTCTTCGAAACGATTTTGATTTGCGCCTTCTCGTTGGTGACAAGCGAATCTGGCGGGATGCTCTCCATTAAGAAAACGTTGCCGCCTATTGTTGATCGCGCGCCGATTTTGGTTGCTCCGCCCAGAATTGTTGAATTGGGGTAAATAGTCACCCAGTCCTCAACGTCCGGGTGCCGTTTTCCCCCTTTCTTGATTTTTCCTGCTTCGTCCTTTTGAAAACTGCGCGCACCGAGCGTGACACCGTGATAAAGCTTCACATGAGAACCGATCCGGCAGGTTTCGCCGATCACGACGCCCGTGCCATGATCGATGAAGAAGTGGCTCCCGATTTCGGCACCTGAGTGAATATCGATCCCGGTCCGGCTGTGCGCCCATTCCGTCATGATGCGTGGAATGAGTGGCAGCTCTCCCTTGTAAAGGATATGAGCGATTCGCTGGATCGCGATCGCTTCAATGCAGGGATAACTGACAATAATTTCGTCGAAGCTGGTGCTGGAAGGATCCCCTTCGTACGCAGCTTCAACGTCGGTCTGCAGCAAATCGCGAACATTGGGCAACTGGCTGATCAGGTCGAAAACGAGTTGCTCCGCCCGGCGACTGGGGCATTTCGGCTCCTGTAAACGCAAACTTTTGAAGGCTTCAATTCGAAGTCTTTCAGCGACACTCAAAATGCGGGCCGAGGTAATCTCGCGGACTTGTTCGGTTGCAATCGGTTCCTCATCATGGAATCCCGGGAACAGAAGTTGGAGAAGGTCTTCACAGATTTGCGCGATCGCCCTTTTAGACGGCAGATTGGAGCCGTCGATGTTATTAATCCCACCGATTTCGTGGTAGGAACCAAGGATTCTCGCAATTAACGGCGTCACGCTCTTTTCCATGGTCGCAATGAAAAGCATGTTGTTTCGCGGGCAGGATAGAGCAGGATCAAAGATTCCGCCAGTGGAGACGCGTGATGGGGCGAGGCGATGATGCTGGAGGGCAGCGAAGGTAGGGCGAGGCTCCGTCCGAGCCATGGCGCGTGACGACGTCCTGTCCTTTGGTGGCGTCACGCGCCACGGCTCGGACGGAGCCTCGCCCTACCTTCGCTGCCCTCCAGCATCATCGCCAACGCCCTACCTTAGGCCAAGACGCGCGCACCTTCGGAAGGCGTGGTGAGAATGGGATAGCACGTAGCGCCGACTATGCTTCGATATTCGCGGGAGATTGTCCGGATGATCTCGTCAGCCTGCGCGCTATCGATAAGTGACACGGTTGAGCCTCCGAAGCCACCGCCGGTTAATCTCGAACCAAATACACCCGGTGTCCGTTTTGCTAGTTCGACCAAAGTATCAAGATGCGCAGTGCTGTTTTCAAAATTCGTTCGGGAACTTTCGTGAGACGCGAACATGAGCGCGCCGAAGAGCGCCAGGTTGCCAGAACGCAATGCGTCAACCCCCTGAACTACTCTTTCATTTTCCTCAGTAATATGCAGGGCTCTCCGACGAATGACGTCGTCCAGGTCTGCGCTTTTAACTAACGCCGGAGTCACATCGCGAAGGGAAGCGACTCCCAGAGATTTGGCTGCCAGTAGGCACTGCTTTCGTCTCTCATTATACTCGCCGCCCGTTAGTTCATGGGGGACGCCGGAGTTTAACAGCAATAAAGAAACGTTTGTTGGCAGTGAAACTGTCTCGACTTTGATCGCCAAAAAATCCAACAGGATCAATCGATGCACCCGGCCAAAGACGGATGAAGCCTGATCCAATAACCCGGACTGAACCCCGACAAACTCGTTCTCGGCCTTTTGACAAAGTTGGGCAAGCTGCATCATTTCAATGTCAAGGTTGAAGAGCACCTTGGCGGCCAAAGCGGTAGCTACTTCTAGAGCAGCGGAACTAGATAGTCCGGCGCCCAAAGGCAAGTCACTCGAAATGCGGATGTCCATTCCGCCTAGTTGAAAGCCGGCCTCAAGCAGGACCTTGATGACTCCGATTGGGTAATTTGCCCATGCCTCGTCCACACAAGGCTGAAGCTCATCGAGACGAATGGTGACGCTCCTCTGGTTCGTCTGCGAACTAATCTCCAAAATGTTTTTGGAAAGTCGATTCGATCTGACGGTGACGCCTAAGTGGATCGCGGCCGAAAGCACAAATCCAAGGTTATAATCGGTGTGGTTACCCAGTATTTCCACACGGCCGGGGGCGAACGTAGTGACGGTATCGGGCATTGGGTCAGTGTTATTCGGGAGCCATTACAAATCAACTATCGGTTGGCAGAGTTAACTAAATCGAAATGAAAAGATTAAAACTATCTAAAGTTTCTTGCAAAGTAAGAAACCAAGCATAGTTTGCGCCTGTGAAATTATCTTCCTCCACTCTAAGGAAAGCAGCAGAAATTCAGGAGCGCATCGAGCAGTTGCAGTCGGAGCTCGACAGTTTGTTAAAAGCAGGCGCAGAGGCTAGTTCAGCTCCGGTGGTCGCTGCGACGACTGCTCCTACAGTGAGTCGCCAGCGTGGAAGAAAGGCTGCTGCAGCGGTACCGGCCGGGACAAGTCGAGGCCGACGGTCCACGTCGCCGACCGGACCCCTGGCTCCGGCCGTTGTGAAAGTTCTTAAATCGAGAAATACGCCCATGAGCGTTTCCGAAATTTTGGATGGCCTCTTGTCAAATGGCTATAAGTTTGCTTCCCCGGAGCCCAAGAAAAATCTATTTGCGCGGATCTACCGTTTAAAAGGGGTTAAGCAAGTCGGTCCTGGCAAGTTTGCGGCCGAATAGTATTGGCGCGCCC